>JBEKVL010000025.1:0-17433 GCA_049514055.1 Tepidisphaeraceae bacterium
GTCGTACCACGTTGCGTGGTATTGTGCGCTATTGACCACAAAAGCGCAAGTTAAGATTACGTTAATTATTTTGGCCACGGCGACGTGCGGGTAAGCAAACGGCGAGCCGAACAGGATTGACAGAATGGGAGAATTTTCAGACAATACCGG
Organism: Tepidisphaeraceae bacterium; assembly: GCA_049514055.1. Classification (GTDB taxonomy): domain Bacteria; phylum Planctomycetota; class Phycisphaerae; order Tepidisphaerales; family Tepidisphaeraceae; genus JANYKD01. The sequence goes on from JBEKVL010000025.1 coordinate 151, forward strand.
GCGTAGAGCCTGCTGGACGCTGGGGAAGCGGCGTCGAGACACTTCAAAGGAAATGCGGCGGCATGAGTCACGCCACGACCGCATCCGCCTCGATCTCGATCTGGGCGTCCTTGTCGATCAGCCGGGTCACTTCCACGATGGTCGTGGCCGGGCGGATGTTGGCGAAGACGTCGCCGTGAACCTTGGCGACTTCCTCCCACTTGGTCACGTCCGTGACGTACATGCGGGTGCGGATGACCTGCTCGATCTTGCCGCCCAGGGCCTCGACGGCGGCGCGAACGATCAACAGCGAGCGGCGGGTCTGCTCGCCCAGGGAGGCCGAATACGTTCCATCAGCGCTGACCCCGACGGTGCCCGTGACCGCGATCAGGTTGCCGCTGCGCACGGCCCTGGAGTAGCCCAGGATGGGTTCCCAGCGCGACCCGGAACTGGCGCAGGTTCGGCCGGCAATCGTGCTGGTGGTGATCTTCACTTCACTGGACATGGGCTCTCCTTGGTTTGAAGCGGAGGCATGATAGCCGCGGGAACCCGGCGGGCAAGGGCGGGGCATGGGAGCGCGGCCCGGGGATGAGCGGTGGTGTGGCCGTGGATCCTGGCAACGGGTGGCTGTAGCCGCGATGGGCCATCGCGGCGGGGAACCGCGATCAACGATCACGGCTACAAGTCGTTTACCAGAAGAAATGGCCGCGCGCGCGAGCGGTGCGACAGGCATTCCCGCATGTCGTATGATGGGCGCTGCTGTGTGTCGCCGTGCCCATCGCGCACGCGGCGACGGAACCGCAGTGTTTTGAACCGAGGCACACATGAAGTCAGCCGCAGTTCTTGTCGTGTGGGGCATGGCCGTCGTCTTCTGGTTCCCGCGGGCAATGCCCCCCGTGCCGGCCGCGGACGCGGGCGTTCTGGAGATCACCAGAGACACGGTGCTGGAACCGGGCAAGAGCTACGGCGCGATCGTGATCAAGGCATCGAATGTGAAGATCGATGGCCGGGGGGCGTGGGTGGTGGGGTCGGCCGCGCCGGGCAATCCCAAGTCGTTCAAGGGCGTGGGAATCCGGGGCAAAGGCGTGTCCAATGTCGTGCTGAAGAACCTGAGCGTGAAGGGTTGGGAGACGGGCCTGGCCGTGGAGGATGGGAACGCGTGGGTGATCGAGGGTTGCGACTTCTCGGACAATTTCCACGACCCGGAGTTCGGCTGGGGCGAGAACGGGCGGCGGGGCGGGATCGTGCTGACCGGCGTCCGCGACTCGGTGGTTCGCAACTGCAAGGCCAACCGCGTCTGGGATGCGTGCGTGGTCGTGGATTCCAACGAGAACACGATCGAGGGCAACGATTTTTCTCATGCCTCCGACACCTGCCTGAAGATGTGGAATTCCTGCCGCAACCGGATCGTGAAGAACAACCTGAGCCACGGGATCCGCATCAAGCCCGGCGAGGTGCATGCCCGCGACTCCACCAGCGTGCTGATCGAGAGCGGGTCGAACGACAACCGGTTCGTGGAGAACGACTGCACGCACGGCGGTGACGGCATCTTCGTGCGGGTGCTCAACGGCTGGGTGAGCACGGGGAACGTCTTTGAAGGCAACGACTGTTCGTATGCCAACAACAACTGTGTTGAATCATGGTCGCCGGGCAATACCTGGACCGGTAACAAGGCCAGCCATGGCAGCTATGGCTTCTGGATGGGAGGATCCGACAAGACGGTGTTGATCGATAACGAGGCATCCTACAACGGCCTGCCGGACGGCATGCACAATTCGCCGCACCTGCCCAAGTCGGGACACGCGGGCATCGTCTTCATGTTCGGGCCATCGAGCCACACCATCGTCCGCGGCAACTCGTGCGCCGGCAACAACGGGGCCGGGATTGCCCTGATCGGGGACATGGAGAGCAAGGGCGCCAAGTGGCGGGCACAACACTGGATCATCGAGCAGAACGCGCTGGAGGCCAACCGCTGGGGGATCTACATGCAGTATGCCGATTGGATCAACCTGGGGGCAAACGTGTTCAAAGCCAGCAAGGAAGCGGACGTGCAGGATGCGGGCGGCGTGACCAACCTGGTGAGGTCCGCCGGTGATCCCAGGATCACCCGGCCGCCCAAGGCGGTGCTGGAAGGCCCGGCCGCGGCCAGGATGGGACAGCCGGTGGTGCTGGATGCAGCTCGCAGCAGCGACCCGGCCGGGAACCGCCTGCGGTTCAGGTGGGATCTGGGCGACGGGACCACCGCCACTGAGGCACGGGTGGAGCATGCGTTCAAACAGCCCGGGTTCTATCGCATCGGCCTGACCGTGAACGACGGGCTCCTGTCCGATCTGGCCTGGCGCGACTTCTACGTCGTCGAGGATGTGAAGGAACTCGGCACCGAGGGAGAGGCCGAGCAGTGGGGCTGGATCGATCCGCAGTCGGCCGTGAAGTTCAGCGATGACCGCGAGGTGAAGATCAGCGGAAGCACGTCGGTGTTTGCCATGGTTCGGCCCTACAGCGGCGGCTGGGTGAGCCTGCTGTATCCCAAATCCAGGGCGGCCGGTCTGTCGCTGGCGGGGAAGAAGAGCCTGGTTTTCTGGCTGAAGACGGTCAACGAGAATGTGCCGGCGTGGCAGGGCCCCAATCCGGTGGTGACGCTGCACGAATCGGAGACGAAGTTCGCGAGGCTCACGGCCAAAACGGATCTTCTGGCGCAGCCGCCATACAACGAGGCGCGCGAGGGATGGACATATTTCGTAGTTCCGCTGGCTGGCGACGAGCAGTGGAAGCGCGAGGGCGTGGAACTGCGGACGGCCAACTATCTGACGATCGGTTTTGACTCGTGGGGCGCGCCGCCGCTGCGGATCTGGGTGGATGGGCTGGCGCTGAAATAGGAAGTCGCTCGGAGTTTTCACGGCGGAGTACCGCCCTGAGAACTCATACTCGTTGTCGGTTGCTGGAACTGTCGGGTCGCATCGTGCCGGGGCGAGAGAAGTTCAAACTCGAAACTCGAATGCCGAATGACGCGGGCACTGTGAAGGTTCTGCAAGAGGAGGACCGGGTCGGTTGGGAGAGAAGAGGAAGGTTTCGGGTTGCACCCGGGGAGGGCCAAAAGGATGGGGGTGGGCCGGCGGGGTTGCGGAGGGCACGGAGAAAAAACTCCTGGACGCGGGAGGTGTGGGGGATGCCAGGCATAAAGGTCTCCGTGGAAAGGGGTTGCGTGTTTGTGAGGGTTGGATGGGGTTGAAAAGAGCGGCGCCAAACACGGTCCAAGATGCAAGCCCCGGTGACTTCAGGAGTTATCCGCGGATTGGGCGGATGGGGAGTGAGGTTTTTTGAGGTGTTATACTCTGCGTTTGTCTCTGGCATCGACGGATCAGTACCCCCGAATCTGCACCTTCACCGACAGGCCCAGCACTTCCTGGAGCATCTGGAACTTACGCTTCTTGTCGAAGGCCCGGCCGGCGGCGGCGCGGTCGCCATCGACAAAACAGCGGACCCGCAGTCGCCGGCCGTCCAGCCGCATGGTCAGGCCTTGCGCCGTCAGCCGCCGGCTGTCCAGGGCGTCGGCGGCGCGGAAGATCGCCAGCAACTTACGCAGGACACCGACCTGGGCGTTGTTGTCGGTCCATTCGCGGATGTTGCGCTTGGTGGGTGGCCGCTTGCGGTGGAAACGGGTGAGAAAGGCCGCGGCCTGGCGCTCCTCGGCCGACAGCGGAAGGGCGTGGTTGCGAACGACCATTCGAGCGCCACGAACGTGGTGGCCGGCCGCCCCGCCAATCCGGCCGACATCATGCACGAGCGCCCCGATTCGCAGGAAGCGCCGGCAGAAGGGCGGCAATCCGTGCAAACGGGCGGTGAGGTCAAACAGCCGGGTCGCAATCCCCACGACCTGCCGTTCGTGACGGCAGGATCCAAGTTGCCGGACAACCCAGCGCTCGACCGTTGCGATTCGCTCCGCCGCGGTCAAGCCGGGACGGACTGCGGTTATGCCGGGACGGACTGTTGTCTGAAGCACTGCGCAACCTCCTGAGGATTCCAGATCATCGCGGCGGATGTGGTGCAGGCTTCCAGCCTGCCGCCGGGTCTGTGCAGGCTGGAAGCCCGCACCACAATGCCACAGCACTTCGGCCGCGACGACTCCAGTCTGAATTATCGGCGTTTAAGTTGTGGGGTCTGTTTACGTTTCTTCAAGATTGTGTGAACCGTCTCCGGACCGGCCATCCAAAGCAGCGTCCAGCGCGTGCCTTTCGTCTTCTCCAGAACGAGGACCGATGGCTTGCCCCAGTCGATCCGCCTGGCGGCCTTGGTCCACTTCAGGAGGCGGGCCGCCAACTCCGCCAGGTGAGGCAGGTGGCCGACGATCATGAGATCGCCACGTGCCTGCAGCAGTTCAGGGATCACATGCTCGGTTTTACTCATCGGTTTGATGTTCTTGCGCTGGACCAGCCCCCGCTTGCAGGCGGTACACGGCAGCAGGATCCCGGCCGTCTGGGCGGATCGGGCCTTTGGGCTGTGCCAGATGGCATCGAGCTTCAGATCGAACCTGAGCAGGAGTTGCCGCAGGAGTTCCGTCTCGCGGACACCGGCGGGCGTGAGCGGGCGATTCGGATCGGCGGCCTTGTCGGCGGCTTCGGCATGTCGAACGAGGTAGAGTTTCATGGCGTCCATGTTTCCTTTGTCGTACAGGCTTCCGGTCTGTGCAGGCTGGAAGCCCGCATCACAATGCCACAGCACTTCAATCGCGACATCCGTGGCGCGGTCACGGATGGCGGGCGGTGCCCACGCTACGGGGCAATCTGGTCTGGCGCCGGGGTTTGGGCGACGGCGGGTTGCACGATCTTAGGTGTCTCTGGAACGAGGGACAACGAATGACTCAGTTGTTCGCATAATCCCGGGCCCTTTTCGTGCCAGCGGTGCAGGAAAGCCAGCAGATTCCGGTCGGCGCTGTGCCAGACCCATTGAGCGAACTTGAGTATCTCGCCGAAGAGCCCCACGTTGTGACAGGCCAGATCGCAGTCGGCCGACAGTGTCAGGACAGTCTGGCTGAGGACGACATGGTCGTGCCACAGGCCGAGCGAGTCCTGAAGCTGTTTGAATGTCTTGAAGACCCTGGCGGGCAGGTCGAACCCGTCGGCGCGGGCCAGTTCAAGCGAATAGCGGAGCTGCTTGCCGACGATCCGCAGGGCATGGGGATCGAGTGCGGCGTCGGAGGGGGGTGCTGCGCGCGCATCCAGCAGTGCCCGGGCCTGGATATCGAACGAGACCAGCAGGACCGGCGCGTGTTCGAGCAACAGTTCCCCGGCCTTGCGGTCGAGTTCGGGAACCTCGTTCCACCAGCCGACCCATGGGGCGAGGTCGCGCAGCGGCCTGGTCCGGCCGCCGACTTCGGCTCGCAATGCCGTTCGCCGATCTTCGAGCTTCTGAATAGCCCAGGGCATGGCCAGTGGGAAGGCGGTTGTCCTCATCTTCCGCGCGTGCTCGAGCATGACATCGAGATCGCGCAGAGGCCCGAGGCGACGGCGCAGGCGTTTGAGAAGCCTGGCGAATTGCTCGTGCTCCACACCGGCAAGGAGTGGCGCCAGGAGCTTCATGGCGGCCCCGAGTCGGCGGGTGCAGACGCGGGCATCGTGGATGGCGTCGATGTCCCACCGGGCAAAAGCGGGGGTTGCTTTGAGGCGAAGCTCCTCCAGTAATCCGTCTAAGTACTTGCCAATATTGCTTTTATGCATGGGCACCCGCCTGCCGATGTGGATCTCGTCCGCATTCGCGGCCTTAATGCGTTCTAAATACTTCCCGAATATATAGTTGCTGTTATTCGCATGGCGCCGGCATAATATGCTCTGTTGCGTGGATTGCATAGACCGTGGGTCGATCTGTCTGTACCAATTCTGATTGGACAAAACCGTGAAACGGCAGACTGTCAGTACAACATCCGTTGTCGATGCGGCGCCGCCCGTGCGTATGCCTGAAGGCAGCGAACCGCCGGCGGAGTTCCTCGACCGCGACCTTACATGGCTGGCGTTCAACCAGCGCGTGCTGCACGAGGCGACGGATCCGCGCACCCCCCTGCTCGAACGGGCCAGGTTCATGGCGATTTTCACGTCGAACCTGGATGAGTTCTTCATGAAGCGGATGGGGCGGCTGCGCCGGGCAGTCACCACCGGCAACGTCAGCAAGCGGCCGGAAGAAATGAACCCGGCGCAGGTGTTCAAGCAGGCGAGGCAGAAGATCCTGGGTTTGCTGAAGGAGCAGGCCGACGCTTTCCGCACGGCAATCGAACCGCAGCTTCGCGAGCATGGGGTTCACCTGTTGCGCTGGCAGGACCTGACTGATAAGGAGCGGGCCTGGGCGAACAACTTCTTCATGATGAACGTGTTCCCGATCCTGACGCCGCTGGCGGTGGACCCGGGGCATCCGTTTCCGTTCATCTCGAACCTGTCGACCTCGCTGGGCGTGCTCTTGTCGCACCCCGAGCGGGACGAGCAATCGTTTGCGCGGGTGAAGGCGCCGGAAGTGTTGCCGCAGTGGATCCGGGTGAACGGCGGGAACGGCGCCCACGACTACCGGTTCGTCAGCCTGCTGGAACTGATCCGCCAGAACCTTGCGGAACTGTTCCCGGGGATGCGCGTGCTCGATGCCATGCCGTTCCGGCTGACCCGCGACCTGGAACTGGAACACGACGATGACGAATCCGACGACTTGCGAGAACGGGTGGAAGAGGAATTGCGGCAGAGGCGGTTTGCCCAGGCCGTGAGGCTCGAGCATTCGCCCAATCCAAATATCGAGATGCTGCAGTTCCTGATGCAGGAACTGAAGCTGACCCAGGCGGATGTTTACGAAAACCCTGCCGAACTGGATTTCACCGACCTGAAAGTGATCGCCCAGGTGCCGCTGCCGCAGTTCCGGTTCGAGCCGTGGGTGCCGACAGTGCCGACGGCGCTGGCCGACGAGAACGGCGACATCTTCAACCTGATCCGCACGGGTGATGTGCTGGTGCATCATCCGTACGAGAGTTTCAATGCGTCGGTGGAGCGGTTCATCCAGGCGGCCGCGGACGATCCGAAGGTGCTGGCGATCAAAATGACCGTCTACCGCACTGGCGACGACAGCCCGTTTATCCGCACGCTGATCCGCGCGGCCGAGGCCAAGAAGCAGGTGGTCTGCCTGGTGGAGCTCAACGCGCGGTTTGACGAAGAGCGGAACATCCTGCTGGCGCAGGCCCTGGAGAAGGCCGGCGTGCATGTGGTCTACGGGCTGGTGGGGCTCAAGACGCACACCAAGACGGCGCTGGTGGTGAGGCAGGATCCGGACGGCATCCGCTGCTATGCGCACATCGGGACGGGCAACTACCATGTCGAGACGGCCAGGCTGTACACGGACCTGGGCATACTGACCTGCCGGCCGGAGATCACGGGGGACATGGTGAAGCTGTTCCACTATCTGACCGGGCGGTCGTTGCAGCGCGACTACGAGAGGCTGATCGTGGCGCCCGGGAACATGCGGGACCGGTTCCTGGCGATGATCCAGCGGGAGACGGACAACCGGCTGGCCGGGAAGCCGGCGTATATTCTGGCGAAGATGAACAGCCTGGAGGACCACAAGATCATCCGGGCGCTGTTGAAGGCAAGTGAGGCCGGCGTGAAGGTGGACCTGATCGTGCGGGGTTTCTGCGTGTTGCGGCCGGGCTTGCCGGGGGTTTCGGAGAACATCCGCATCACGTCGGTGGTGGGGCGTTTCCTGGAGCACTCGCGGATCTTTTATTTTCGCAACGGGGTGGAGAACCCGGTGGACGGGGAGTTCTACATCGGCTCGGCCGACTGGATGTACCGCAACCTGCTGTACCGGGTGGAGGTGGTGGCGCCGATCGAGGCGCGGCCCCTGCGCGAGCGGGTGTGGGAACTGCTGAACATCTACCTCAACGACAACCGCTCGGCATGGGACATGAAGAGCGACGGAAGCTACGTGCAGCGTCAGCCGGCCAAGGGCGAAGAAGAGCGCGGCACGCAGCAGGTGATGATGGCCTTGTCTCGGCAGAGGTCGCTGGCGGCGGGGATGGCGTGAACGCGTTGTAGCCGTGATGGTTCATCGCGCACCTTCGCCTGCGTTTGCGGTTTCGACGCGTCTGAGTGAAGCGTATTGGTTCCGAACGGTGGCAGATACAGACCTCGCTGGGTCTCGTCGCCGCTGAGCACGAAGCGCCCGGTCATCTTCACATCCGTCAGCTTCATGCTCCGCTGCCCCGATCGTCCGGCCCAGTTGCCGGCCAAGAAATAGTTCCGTGCCAACTGCGGTCCCGGGAACGACGGGCAGTTGTAGATGCGGTGGTCCGGCGGCACGAAATACGGCGTCAGTTCTTCCGTCCACGCCGGGTCGGACACGTCGTCGGCCGCCCGCGGATAGGTGTGCCACCCCGACCAGGCCGGCAACGAGCCCTTGTTGGCATTGGCGTACATCGAGAACCCCATGCCCAACTGGCGCAACTGCGTGGCACACTTCACCTGCTGGGCCGACTGCCGGGCGACCTGCAATGCCGGCAGCAGGATCGAGATCAGCAGGGCGATGATGCCGATCACCACCAGCAGTTCGACCAGCGTGAACGCCCGGTGGCACAGGCATGCCGCCGCAGGGCGGCGATGCTCAGTGGGACAGACATTCCTGTCTGTCATGGCGCTGATGGAAGTGTGTCTATTAGTGGACATCACGACCCCCTTGCCGACGATTCAGCGTGTCCCGTCTCGCCGGCCGCCCCGTGCCCGACATGCACCCGCGCCACCGGATAAAACTCCCCCTGGTAGTGCTTGGGATCATCCCCGTTTGTCGGTGGCGCTGGCTCTTCCGCGGCCGCCTTCAGATCCGGCATGGCCTCGGGGACTTCGCTTGCGGTTGGCGGTTCCGGCGACCCATCAGCCTGCTCGGTTCATACACCCACTGTCCGTCGGATCGCACGAGCCGCTGCATTTGCACAATGTCCGCATCCCCCACGGGATACACTACAACGTCCGTAAAGTGTGCCCGCCCCCCGATCGGCGGCATGGCCACCTCTCGCTCAAACACCTCTTGCGTGATGAACCCCTCACCGCCCAGGCGCCGTTCCTGGCGCAGCGCCAGTTGCCCCCAACCCGGGCCCGTCCCGGCCAGGGCGCCGATCACCATCCACTGCCAGCGTTTGACGCATTGTATATCCATGGTGTTCCCCACCATTCCGCATTCTTCGCGTTCCTTCGTGTGGCTTCGTGGGCGGTTCACTCCTTGGGCCGGATCGACGCAATCCACGCATTGGCCGGCCCGATCATCCCGTGCTCCGCCTTGATCGCCTTGGCCAGTCCCTCGGCCGCATATCGTTCCTCGCCCTTGAGCGCCGTCTGCACGATCTTTTCAAACGGTTCCCGCGCCTCCCTGGTCCGCCCGGCCAGCAGCAGATTCGCCCGCCCGTACATGGTTCGATACTCGGTCTTGCCCTCGCGGTCGGCGATCGCCTTCTCCCATGGCTTGGGATCGATGGCGATCCTCGGCAACAACAACTCCCCGACTTCCTTCAGCGCCTTCTCCCGCTCGATCGGGTCTTCCTGCGCCCCGGCCAGCACTTGCAACTTGAACTTGTTTCCGATCCCCGGATCCTCCGGATGCGCCGCCTGCAAACACTCGGCCAGCAAGTCGAGGCTACGCATCGTGAAGCCCAGCCCGGCCACATTGAACATCCCACGTCAAGCACCCCGGTGATGTCTCCGTCACGGCTTCCGACATCAACTCCAATCGGGCCGACTTTGCGGCTTTGATACCAGTTTATTTTGCACCCCCTCCGACAGTGGCGACCAGATCGAACAGCGGCAGGAACATGCTCAGAGCGATCACGCCAATCACCATCAGTAGCGCGGGATATACCATGGCGCCGACGATCGCCGTTCGAAGCTGCAACTGCTTGCGCAGGAGCATCGAGAGCCGCTCCGGCATCGTTCCAAGATTGCCGGCGGATTCACCGGCCGCCACGAGGCTTCGACAGACGGGATCGATAATACCAGGGTTGGATTCCATGGCAGCGGCCAGAGGCGTTCCGGATTCGACACGCCCGCGCAGGCTCGTGATCACCTGTCTTCATCGGGGGTCGGTGGCCTGGCGCTCCACGGCGCCAATCGCCTGAACAACGGGTGTCTCACTGGATACCAGCGCATGCACCTGCTGCGCGAATCGAGAAACATCGCGGACCTTCTTCCAGAGCGGCGCTTCCCGCCGAGCCCGCGGCACCCCACACCTGTAAATAAGCCCCAGGGTCCGCGTCAGAGTACTTGAAGCTGGCCTCATCCACCGGCCTCACGGCCTGGCCCCGTTTGCTCACCGAACAGGGTGACGGGCTGTTCTTAGCTATCGCCTCGCGCGTGCGGGGTGGTTGTGTTTCACCACACGACCGCCCCACGCGGGCTGTCCCCACAAGAAGGAGATCGCCATGAATGCTGTAGCTTCTGTTGTTGCCCCACAGCCGGTCCCCGCTTGGCAAAGTGGGTTTCTCAAAGTCCTGCCCGCCGTCCAACTTCACGTCCAAATCCAGTTCCGACATTTGCCCCTGGAACGGCGTGAAGACTTGGTCCAAGAAGCGATCGCCAGTGCGTGTGTCAGTTATCAATTGATCGCGGCCAAGGTAGGCTGCAGGTCGCGACACCCAGCACGTTGCCCTTGCTGGTGACGGTCTCGTCGCGGTCGAAGGGGACTATCCTGGTAACACGATTCGATCGGCGTCGTGCAACGGTCATCGTCGAGCGAAGCAGTCTGGGCATCGCAGCGGGCGCTTTGGCGCCGGTTTCAGTGAACGAGGCGCCGTTGACGCAGGAAAAACATCGCGGCAGATGCCAGCAACAGCAATGAGCCGGGCTCCGGGACGGTCTCATGTTCCGCAAGAGAGGGCAAGGCATCTCCGGCCAGCAGCCCGCCGCCACCGGCGCCCATGTGCTGGAGCACGAGGTTGTAGTCGGCAAGCGTCACCATGCCGTCCATGTCCACATCGCCATCGAGCCAGGAACCCGGCTGGCCCAGGTGCGCGATGACGTTGAGCAGGTCGCTCGCGTCGACCTTGCCGTCGAGGTTGGTGTCGCCCACATAGGTATACATGAGGATGATCTGGTTGTAGTTGGCGCCGCTGGAAATGGTGTGCCCGTCCCAGGTCTGGGTGTGGATCTCATTGTTGTCGATGGGAGCGAAGGTGGTGGCGGCGGCCAGGGGAAGGGCCGTGGAGACGATGCCCTCGGCGCCGGCGCTGCTATCGCCGGCGAGGATCCACTGGCGATACTGGGTGTAGGGCGAAGGCCCGCTGTACTGGGCCACCAGGTCGTTGTCCTTCAGGTCCAGGCGGGCCGTATCGCCGTTCAGGGCGAGGCTGTTCACGACGACGACCTTGTCATGGCCGGTGGCGACCGTCGCCAGGGCGTTGTTGATCGTCAGCGAGTTCAGATGCTCTGTGGACGCGAAGGTAATCGACGCGCCGGCGTTGACGATCACGGAGAGGTTCGCGGAACTCGGGCCGCCGGCATCGGTGTTCATGAACGTGTTGCCCGCATTCAGCGTGAGAGATGCGCCGGGACCGTGGACCTGCGGACCCGCGATGGTGAAGGTGCCCGAGGCGTACTTGGTCAGCGCGGCACCGGCGGCGTTGTTCAGCAGGGTCGTGAAGGTGCGCGGGCGATCCGGGGGATTGTTGATGAGGATGTCGTGGTAGCGCGCCAGCGTGGAGGCCGAGGCGTTGACCGCGTTCAGCCGCGGGCCCAGCAACAGCAGGTCGGCGTCATCGACGGCGCCGTCTCCATTGAGATCCGCGGCCGGGTTGAACTGGGTGTTGTTGCTGTAGAGGATGGTATTGAACAGGTTCATGTCATTGACGGTATAGGAGCCGTCAAAGTCGAGATCGCCCAGCCCGGCGCCGTTGGGAGAATTGGTGATGGACTGGCCCGCGAAGCGCTGGACGTTGACATTTCCGGTGATCTCGTAGGTGACCACCGTGAAGACGTGATTGCCGTTGGTCAGGCCGGAGAAGCGGTAGGTGGAGAGATTCGTGTCCCAGTAGCCCATGGCGTTGCTCTGGTTCACCCAGCTCTGGATGGTGGCGGAGGTGACGGCCGCGGGCACGTCCATGAAGACATGGGTGCTGTTGGCCGTCTGGTCGACCGAGCGCACCACCAGGTCGCGCGTGGAGCCATCGAGGCCTGCGGGCTGGTTGAGGCTGTCAACGGCCGACACTGGCGGGAAGCGGTCGATGTAGATGGTTTCGCGCCAGTCGGTGAAGACGGCGGGGCCGCCATCTGAGCGGTGGCGGAAGGCTCGCACGGTGAGGAAATGCATACCTTCGGCGAGGCCGGTGGTGTCAATGACCTGGGAGTAGGTGCCATTGCCATCGGCGCTGTAGTAACCGGGGTTGTGGACCGTGGTGAACTCCTCGAAGCCGTAGGAGGGGGTGTTCGGGGTGGTGTAGTCGACGCGCCCGTTGCCGTTGAGATCGATGCCGCCATCGAGCATGAACAAGGCGTTGTCACCGTCGGCATCGTGTTCGCGAAAAGCGGGATTACCCAGAAGATTGACGGCCGTGGTATTGAGCGTCACTGCAAAGGTATTCCCGGTGACGACCTGCATGGCAGAAATGCGGGCGGTGCCGTTGGTGGCGGAAGTGGGCGTTTGGCCGGCAACAACCGACGCGATGCCGGCAAGGGAGACGGAGCCCTGCGGTGTGGCCAGGCCATAGACGAGGTAGCCGTCGCCGGTGAAGTTGCTGGTGCCCGGGGCGACATTGCGGAGGAAGCGGACGTTGACGGTGCCGTCGCTGTTGACGACGACCATGGGGGGGATATCGCCGTTGGGGTCGGTGACGGGATTGGTGGCGTTGCCGGTCAGTTCGATCAGGCGCGTGCCGGGGGCGAAGGATGTCTGGATGGTGCGGGAGTCGAACCCGGCATCGACGCGGTTGGAAAGCAGGACAAGGCAGCTTCCCTGGCGTTCGAAGGCGTAGTTCTCCTTTTCCACCCAGCGCTCGATGAAGTTGCCGCGGCCGTAGCGATTGCGCAGGTCGACCAGGGTGGTAATGGCATTGCCGTAGAGGCCGCCGAGGGCGTCGCCGCGCCCGTCCTGGGGGAAACTGCGATCGGCGCCGAATTCATGGGCGTTGTAGTACACCAGGGCGTTGCCCGGCGTCATCAGGGTATAGGCGTAGGCGACATTGGATAGATATGGCGCGCTGTTGTCCTGTGAGGAAACGAACTTCACCCCCATGCTGCCGTTGAGCAGGCCGTCGTCCTGGGTGTCGACGGAGGCATACTGGACGTTGCGCCAGTCATTCTGCAGGCCGTTGCCGGTGAGGTTGCTCTGGAAGGCGAAGAAGAGCGGGAAGTCCAGCACGTCGCGGTTACCGCCGATCACGCCGGGGGTGGACGGATTGATGTCCTTGCGGACGTACGATTGCAGCAGGCTCTTGCTGCCGTCGTAGACTTCGGAGAAGCCGAAGATGTTTTCCTGCTGGCCGTTGAGGAGGGTGCGGAAGGAGGAGCGGTAGACGGCGCGGTCGTAGTAGTTGAGAACCCACTGGGGCATGTTCTTGGCGGCGTCGATGCGGAAGCCGTCCACGCCGATGGACTGAACCAGCCACTGGGTATTGCGCATCAGATACCCCAGTGCGTTCTCGGCGACCGGCGTGCCGTTGAGGGGGTTGGCGTTGTTGAAGGGATAGATGGCAATGTTCTGCTCGCCGGTCGTCGGGTCGTAGACCATAATCGGCTGCAGGCTGGTGTCCGGGTAGAAACGGCGATTGTTGGGGTCGGGCACGTTGGCCAGACGCCCGTTCAGCGGGGTGACGCCGGGAGCAATATTGTTGGCGTAGCCGGGCACGGGGCTGCGGATCATCTGGAAATTAGTGCTCTGGTCGATGTCGATCAGGCCGGCCAGACGCATGCCCCAGAGGCTGGTGTCGTTGGGGTCGTGGAAGTCGCCGTTGGGCGCGCCGGCCAGGCTGAGGTTGAAGCCGGGATAGCCCCCGGCGGCGGAGAAGCCTGGAGTGCTCTGGTCCGAAAATCCGTCGTGGTTCCAGACCATGTCGAGGTAGTAGGTCATCCCTGCGCGATGCGTCATGTTGACCACGGAGCGCAGGCCGGTCTCGGTGCCGTAGAGCGTGGGATTGCCCGGCTGGCCCAGGTCAAAGCGGTCGTATTGGTCGTAGCCGACCGACTGGTTGCCGGAATCGGCCCGCCCGGGGGGCGGCGTGTAGATCGTGCCGTAACCGGCCGCGAAGGCATCGGGCATTCGCTGGCTGATGGTGTTGTAGCTGCCTTCGAACCATTGCAGGATGACCGGCGGGGAGACATCCTGGGCGAGCACAACATATGGCAACGCCAGTGCGATCAAAGCGGTCTGGATGAGCAGCCTTCCAATACAGTGATGAGTTCTGCAGAACAAGCGGGATCCTCCAAAAGCCGTCGGCATCGGCGCGCGACGCACATGTGTCTATCTACCACATTGCCGCAATCACAACCTGGTCTTCGATGCGCCATTGCCCGTGGTGCCGGCCAATGGCCTCGATCCGGCAAATGAGTCTCGTCCCGCGCACAGAGCAAATGAACGATCCTCTTTCCACTCGCCGTCCGTTGCCCACAGCTCCCCCCATGTACGTCCTGCTCCCGCCAGTTCCGGATAGCGGTGGCCAAACGGCATAACCAGCCCCGCCGTTGATCGGGGAGCAGTCATGCGCCAACTGCGGGGCACATGGCAGACAGTCAACGTGATCTTTCGCCACGATCGCCGCCTGATCCCAGGAACTACACCGGATCATCCGCGCTGAACCAACTAAGAGAATTCGCCATCGCACACGCCAGCCCTCCAGACAAGAAATGCCCGATGATTTAGACCAAAGTGCAAATAGGCAGATACATTTCCATCCTCGGTCCTCCTGATAAGAGCCGCTGCACCCGGCGGGATTGCACTAAGGCTGTCCAACACTTCTAATTTAGTGGGCGCCGCGCAAACACTGCTCTCTCGACATCTTCGATTCTCGCACTCAAGACTTGCAGTATCAAGCAAAAACCATCACAGACTCTGCCAAGTATTCAAACTGGCCGTTTTCGGTGATCCCACCGATGTTGCTGGGCAGAACACAGCGGCTTTCCCAATGGAACAGAAGGCTCCGCCAAGAGCCTCCGTGCCAGGCGAAGCCGCATGCTCACCATCGATTGGATGCCGTCGAATATCAAGAGCTTCTCCGGCCCCGAGCACGAAGACGTGTTTCCAGGACGGGCACGGCGGCAAGTTGCGGGCATACGCCAGTCCACGCATCCGGTGTGTACTCCAGTGTCCCATGGCAACGGCCGTCGTCCAGCAGACGGTGTTCCTTCGCACGGTCACTTCACCCGGTGTCAGGGTTCCCTTGAGGTTGATCTTGGCGCCGATCCGTGCCGGTTTCGGTGCTGGCAATCGAGGGAACACGTCTGACGCGAGCGATTGCGGCTTCGACGGCTTCCAACAGGGTCTTGTCGTCCACAGGCTTGCGGAGATATGCCGCGGCACCGCCCTCCGCCGCCCGCCGGCGCGCCTCGGGGCTGTCGTTACCCGTGACGATGACAACTGGAAGGCGCCTTCCCACCTTGGCCAGCGAAGCCTGGAGCGCAAGGCCGCTCAGAAGGGGCATGCACAAGTCGAGCACCACGCAGTCGGGCTCATGTTGCTCGAGAGCAGCGAGAAACTCTGCGCCGGATGCAAATGTCTCTACCGTGAGGCTCGCCGAACGGAACAGCCGTCCAAACGCCCGGCGTACCGGTTCCTCATCATCGACAATCGCAATGAGGGGCTGTGCCTTGCTCACGTTGATGCTCCGCTGCGCCAAGTATCTGGCGGCTGCCAGACGATATAGCGGGTGCGGACGACCGCCACAATAGGACTTTAGTCCAACGTGCAATCATACGGGGAGAGACCGCAAAGAAATCAGCGTTGTTGCCGGGACGACGAAACTCCAACTCGCTCCGCCAGGTGAACCAACTCGGCCAGGGACTCGGCATGCATCTTCTCCATCACCCGGCCCCGGTGTACCTTCACGGTCTTCTCCGCGGCGCCAAGTTCGACGGCAATCTGTTTGTTCAGCTTGCCGGCGACCACCAGTTCAAAGACCTCGTGCTCGCGCGGCGTCAGCGTCCCGATCCGCCGCCGGATCTCGGCCACTTCGGCTCGCGCCTGCCTGCCGATCCGGTCCTTCGCAATGGCCGCCTTCACTGCCTCAAGCAGACGGTACTCGTCGGCCGGCTTCGTGAGAAAGTCAACGGCACCGCGCTTCATGGCGCTGACGCTCATGGGGACATCGGCCCGGCCGGTCAGAAAGATGATCGGCAATCCCGCGCCGCGCTCGCCAAGCGTGCGCTGAAGTTCGAGGCCGTCGAATCCCGGCATGGAAACGTCAAGCACGAGACAACCCGGAACATTGGGATCGTGGGTATCAAGGAACTCTCGCGGAGAGGCGAAGACCGCCACGTTGAGGCCGGCGGAACGAAACAGGCGAGCCAGCGCTTTGAGCACGGAAGGCTCATCATCGACGACAAAGACAGTCGGGTCCGCCTCGCTCATACGGGTCATTCCTCCACACGCAGTATAACATCAAAAGTCGCGCCCCGCTCCGGGTTATTCGCGGCGGAGATGTGTCCGCCGTGCGCGAAGATGATGGTGCGACAGACGGAGAGGCCCAGGCCCATGCCGTGCTTCTTGGTCGAGACGAACGGCTCGAACACGCGATGCAGGTTATCCGCCGGAATGCCGATACCCTGGTCGATTACCGAGATCCGCAGCGAGGTCTGGTTCTCCATTCGGGTTCTCACCACAACCAGGCGGTTGCCGATGTTGTTGCCGGCCATGGAATCGCAGGCGTTCATGATCAAGTTGAGCAGCACCTGCTGGAGTTGAACGCGGTCGCCGGAAACCAGGTGTAGATCCGGGGCGAAATCGGTTTCCACAACTACACTCTGGCTGACCAGGTCGCTGCGCATCAGCCGCAGCACGTCTCGAGCCAGTTCATTGATGTCGAGCGGCCGGCGGTCGATTTCGCCCTTGGTGAGCAACAGGCGCAACCGCTGGATGATCTCGCCAGCACGCTTATCGTCATTGACAATGTCCCGGAGGATATCCTCGATTTCCTCGGGATCGCTGTCGCCACGTGCGAGAAATCGCTGAGCAGCCTGGGCATTGCTGAGGATGGCGGCCAGCGGCTGATTGAGCTCGTGCGCCAGCGAGCCGGACAACTCGCCGAGCATTGTCACCCTGGAAAGATGCACCAGGTCGCTGCGCTGTCGGGTGACTTCGAGTTCGGCCTGTTTGCGA
>JBEKVL010000026.1:0-17329 GCA_049514055.1 Tepidisphaeraceae bacterium
CCTTATCCGGCAGAGCGGCTGACCGTTAACATCTGAGGCAAGAGCCCGGTGCGCTAAGTAGCGCCCGCCGGGATCTGTGCGGGGGCCGCCGGGACGGAAACCGGCGGTCCTACCGCGACCGGTATCCCTTCGAATGGCTTCGGAGGGGCAAGAATGTCCCTCACTCAGCCATTCGATGACAGACAAGAATGTCTGTCCCACCAACATCCGGCAGGGGTGCCGCCGAAAGTGTCATGCACCCGCGTTCGCCGTTGCGCGGATTGCCTTATGCGCCGGTGCGCCGTATTCTTGCCATGATGTCCGAGTCTCCGATCGCCAACCGGTCGTCGCATCCGTTCTCGGTCTGGGTTGCCCCGCTGGCCTGGGTGGTGTTGCTGGTCCTGGGCGTGTATTTTTTCGACGCGCTGGCCACGGTGGCCCTGGGCGTGCTGGCCGCTTGCATCATTGCCTGCACGCTGGCGCCGTTGATGGACCACATCCCCGGTCCGCGCTCGAGCGATGTGGCCGTGCTGGGGATTGGGCTCCTGCTGGGGCTCGGGCTGGTGGTGTTCTCGCTGTATCTGCCGCTCCACAGGCCGATTTCCGACGCGGTTGCACGCTGGCCCCAGACCCGGCTGGCCGTCGATCAGACGCTCAAAGTGTGGAGCGATCGGATGGGTCTGCCGCAGACGCTGACCGTCAATCACCTGCTCAAGGGCCTGGGCGATTTTCTGGCCGGCAAAGGCGGCGAGGCGATCTTTTCCCGGTCGGCCGATGTGTTTCTCGGATTGCTGCTCTCGCTCACGTTCACGCTCATCGGGTCGATCTTTCTGTTGTCGGAGCCGCCGGAACGTCTCATCAAACCGGCGTTGCGTTTCTTTTCGGCCAGACACCGCCCGACGCTGCAGGCGGTGCTGTCGGAACTGGCACCGCGGTTCCGCCGCTGGGTCCTGGGCACGCTCGCGGGGATGTTCGTGGTCTTCATTGCTTCGGCGATCGGTTACAAGATTGTCGGAGTCGAGTTCGCGATACCGCTGGCGCTGATGGCGGGGTTCGCCGAGATCATTCCGACGGTCGGTCCCGCGACGGCATGCATCGTGGCCGGGCTGTTCGCGCTGGCGACGCAGACGACGGGGGTCGCGCTGGGCGTGCTGGCGGTGTATTGCGTGATACAGGCCATCGAGGCGTACGCAATCCTGCCGACGATCATGCGCGGCGCGGTGAACATGCACCCGGCGGTTACGCTCTTCTCGGTCGTTCTCTGGGGCAAGGTTTTCGGCATTCCGGGGCTGATGCTGGCGATCCCCATCAACCTGACGATCGGCACGTTCCTAGAACATTTCCGGATACGGCCGAGGGAAAAACTGGAGGGCGGGCAAGTGGCAGCCCCGGAGGGGCGGTAGGCGTCAGTCCACGGGCGCAAGCCATGGGAAAGGACTGGCACCGGTACTTCATCGGCGCCGCGGGGACGAGACAATTCCCGCCGCCCCCAATGGGGCTAGAGGTTACGCATGCAGTTGCCGGTCCAGATGGCCGAGCTGGTCGGCCACGGCCGGGTCGGTGTGGGTGTCTTCCTCGACGGTGCGGATGGCGTGGAGCACGGTCGTGTGGTCGCGGCCACCGAAGTAGCCGCCGATTTCCTCGAGCGAATAGCGCGTGTGCCGGCGGGCGAGGAACATGCACACCTGCCGCGGGAAGGCGATGCTCTTGTGGCGTTTCTTGCTCTGGAGGTCGGACATGCGGACGTTGTAGTATTTCGTAACCGCCTCGAAAATCTGCTGGATGGTGATGCGTTTCTGTTCGGCCGTGGCGCTTTCGCCGAGGGCGGCGCGGGCGAGTTCGAGGTCGATCTTTCCGCCCTGGAGCGTGCTCATGCCCTGGATCTTGATGACAGCGCCCTCGAGTTCGCGCGTGTTGCTCTCGACCTTGGCGGCCACGTAGCAGAGGACGTCCTCGGGGAGGACGACATCGCGCATGCGGGCTTTCTTCTGGAGGATGGCGACGCGGGTTTCGTAGCACGGCTTGTCGATGCGGGCGACGAGGCCCCAGTTGAAGCGGGAAACGAGGCGTTCCTCCAGCTCGGGAATTTCGCTCGGGGGGCAGTCGGCCGAGAGGATGATCTGCTTGTGGCCCTGGTAGAGCGTGTTGAAAGTATGAAAGAACTCTTCCTGTGTGCGGTCCTTGCCGGCGAGGAAATGGATGTCGTCGATGACCAGCATGTCGACCTGGCGGTAGCGGTAGCGGAACTGGTTCATGTCGCCGCTTTCGACGGCGTTGATGAACTGGTTGATGAAGGAGTCGCAGGAGAGGTAGAGAATGCGGGAATCGGGGCGTTTCTCCAGCATGCTCTGGCAGACGGCCTGCAAGAGGTGCGATTTGCCCAGGCCGACGCCGCCATGGATGAACAGGGGGTTGTAGGCCACGCCGGGATTCTCGGCCACCGCGACGCAGGCGGCGTGGGGCAGGCGATTGCAGGGGCCGGTGACGAAGTTGTCGAAAGTATAATCGGGGTTGAGCGCCATGGGCGTGTCGTCGCCGAAGACGCCGCCGCTGGGGATTTTGTCACAGTGGAAGGAAACGGACACAAGCCGCTGGGTGATGGCCTGGGCGGCGTTGGTGAAGGGGATCTGGCACTGGCTCTGGCAGAAATTGAGTTGGGCCGGGGTATTGAGGGCGACCTGGATGACGCCGTTGGTCAGTTGGCGGGGGGTCATCTGGTCGAACCAGTTGCGGTTGAGGCCCGGATGCTGGATCCGAACGGCCTGAAGAATCTGTCGCCAGACCGAGGGATCTAGCGCCACGGGCTCGACGGCGCGACGGGCCACCGGTTCCCGCGCGGCGGGTGCATGCGTAGATAGCATAGTATCTTTCCTGAGCACGTTCGGTACAAAACCAAAGCCGGCTCCATGTACTGTCCACGGAGGACGCCCTGAATACGGCGGGGCGGAGCACTCTCGCATTGATAACTCAAACGCCACTGCGGCGGACATCGTCCGCCGGATCATGTGTACTGAAACTTATGCACTCTGTCGCGGGATTACCACCGGACCCGATCGTCGTTCCGCTGCATACAACCACTAACATCCCACAACGCTTTTCACCTTACAGACTTTTTCGGCTGCGCCAACAAAATTCCGGCCGGCCGCCAAACATTCGTCAGCCTCTCTCTTACGTCGTTTGCGAATCGGAAGCAAGCCCTTGATTTCTTGGCGCCGGTTATTCCGCGCCGGAGCGTGGCGAGGGCTTGAGGCCGAGTTCCGCCATGACCATTTGCAGATCGTGCCATACCTGTCCGCGCACTTGTGCAGTATAGACGCGCAATATGTAGGACGGGTGCCAGGTGGGCATTGCCTTGATCCCCCGGAAGCTGTGCCACTGTCCGCGCATGCTCGACATCGTCTGTTTCTTTTTCAGAACAGCCCTGGTGGCCGTCAATCCCAGCAGGACGATGACCTGCGGCCGGATCACTTCGATCTGCCGCAGCAGGAACGGGAAACAAACGTCCATTTCGTCGTCGGCCGGCGTGCGGTTGCCGGGCGGGCGGCATTTGACGACGTTGCCGATGTAGACCTGTTCCCGCTTCAGTCCCATGGCGGCGATCATCTCGTTGAGCTTCTGCCCCGCCCGGCCGACGAAGGGCCGGCCCTGCGCATCCTCATCGGCGCCGGGGCCTTCGCCGATGAACATCAGCTTCGCGCCCGGATCGCCCTCGCCGAAGACGGTGTTGGTCCGCTGCTCGTGCAAGCGGCAACGCGTGCAGCCGACGACGTGGCCGGTGTTGAGTTCGTCCAGCAGGCGCAGTCTTTGCTCGAGAGGAAGGACCGCCGACGTGAAAGGCCCCTCGTCAACGAAGGCAGCGGCCGCCGCCTTCGGCGGGGGGGCCGGTGTCGCCGCGGCCGGCCTTGGAGCGGCGGCGGCAGGCGCCGGGCGCGGGGAAGCGGGCCGGGCGGGTGCCGGGCGGGCGGACCCAGGCGAGGCGGCGGTTGGCCGCGGTGGTTCAGGGCAGGCAAGGACGACGGGCTCGCTGGCGAGCCCCATCGCTTTCTCACTGGCCAGCCACAGTCTCAGTCGTTGTCGGATCGCATCGGGCATAACTGTGGAATCGTATTGGCTGTATGTGGAAGGTGCAAAGGCCCCGCGACGGGCCGACAACCCGCTGGTTTTGTCCGTGCCCATGCTGGCCGAGCCGGTGATCGGCGGATACCCTTACGGCAGAGTTGCGTGATCGAATGGCCGAACGAAGCTCAAATCTGATCCGCAAGGCCGAGCCTGTGCGAAAGCAGCCGACGGATTTCTCGTTCGTCGGGGTCATCTACACATGTCTCATGCTGTTCATGGGGCTGGCCGCGATACATTCGCAGGCAAACCTGCTCTTCGCGGTGTTCGGAATTCTCATCGGCGTGCTGGTGGTCTCATGGGTCGTATCGCGAATCGTGCTGAGGAAGCTGGAGATCCGGCGGATTCTGCCGGAGACGTTCACGGTCGGTCAGCAGAGCACCGTGCAATACGAATTCGAGAACCGCAAGCGTTTCTGGCCGAGCTTTTCGGCGACGCTGTTCGAGATTTCCGCGGCCGAGGCTTTTTCCCGGCAGCCGCTGGCGTATCTGCTGCATGTGGCGGCCGGCCAGCGGGCGATGGTGTCGGCCCAGGTGATCCCGGTTCATCGGGGTTTGTATCACCTGGATCGGTTCCAGGTGGCGACCAGCTTTCCGTTCGGATTCATCAGGCGGGCGTCGGACCGGCGGTTGTCGGATGGCGTGCTGGCGCTTCCCGCGATGGGCACGGTGGATCGGCGACTGCTGACGATGTGTGTCTCGGCCGAGTCCAGCGGGGCGCGGATGAAGCCGCGTCGGGGAGGCACGGATGAGTTCTACGGCGTGAAGGAATTCCGCCGGGGCGAGAACCCGCGTTTCATCTACTGGAAGAGATCGGCCCGCACGGGCACGCTGGTTTCCAAGGAACTGACCCACGTCTCGCCGCCGCGTTTGCAGATATTCCTCGATACGTGTCTCCCGGCCGGGCGGCGGACGCTGGCCGGCCATGCCGCCGTCGAAAGAGCCATCGCCATGGCGGCATCGCTGATCGCCTGCACGATCGACGAGGGGCTGGCGGTCGGGCTGCAGGCGTGGTCTGCAGGGCCGTTGACGATCCAGCCGAGCCGCGGCAAGCGGCACGCCCGCGACCTGCTGGCCGTCCTGGCCCGGCTGCCGCTGAACACGCAGTTTGACTGCAGCCGGCTGATCGGCTCGGCCGCGCATCTGCTGCGTCGGGATGTGACGGGCGTGCTGATCACGCCGTGGTCCGACGCCGCACCGGCCGGCGTGCCCTCGCGGACGACCTGGGTGGTCATTGGCTCCGATTCGGCGCAGGGGCGGCGCTGGTTCACGTTTTCGCCCGAGACTGATTTTGAGGCGGCGATTCCGCTCGATCAGTTGACGAGCCTGGAGCAGGCGATTTGAGGTGATGGCCATGTACGACTCCCGCCACTTCAAACCATCGCTGTACCTGGTGCTCCTGATCGGGCTGTCGGGTTTCGCCATCGGGGCCGACGCTCCGGGGATCTGGCTGTTTTCGATGGTGGCCGGTTCGCTCAACGCCTGGCTGGTCTTTTCCGGGCGGTTCAAACCCCTTTCGCGATGGTTCTCCAGCGTCGCTTCCGTCATTGCGGTCTGCATCGTGGCCGTGCTGGCCTATGGCGACTCGGGCAATCCGCGAAGCATCCTGGTGCATATCGGCGAATTTCTGGTCCTGATCGAACTGGTCAAGCTCTACGAGATGCGCGGCAGCCGCGACTATGCCCAGCTTGTGGTGGTGTCGGTGTTGCTGATGGTCGCCGCGTCGGTGATGACGGCGAGTTTCCTGTTCGGCCTGCTGTTCGCTATCTACCTGGTTCTCGCATTCTACTGTTGCCTGCTGCTGCACTTGAAGGTCGAGACCGACCACGCCCGCGAATCCTTCGCAATTCCCGCGGAGAAGCTGTCGCCGCTGACTCTCAGGCAGGACCAGCGGTTTCTGCTGCGGTCCATGCGCCGCGTGACCGCGCTGGTGGCGGTGTTCGCCGCCATCGCCGGCGCCGTGGTGTTCGTCTTCTTCCCGCGCGGGCCGGGCGGAGGCGTGCTTTCGCAGCTCCAGCTCAAGAGCGACACCGCCATGGTCGGGTTCTCGGATCGTGTCTCCTTCGAGCAGATCCGGCGGATACAGCAGAGCGAAGGCACCGTGGCCCACGTCAGGGTCTGGCGCAGCGGCAGGCCGGTTGAAGGCACGACGGCGCTCTATTTCCGCGGCGTGACGCTCGACACTTACGGAGTCGATCCCGCCAGCGCCCGGCCCCGGCCGCAGTGGAGCCGGTCCAAACAGCGGGAGGAGCCGTACGACTTCTACGAGGGGGCGTCACTCCAGGGCATCCTGCAGCCGGCCGGCGCCGAGCAGTGGGAACAGCAGGTGATGATGGAACCGAGCGGCTCGCGGTATCTCTTCGCGTTGCCGGGGATCATGTTCTGCGCGGCGGACCATGCGCGGCTGATTGCTCTCAAGCCATCGCGGAAGATCTCCCTGCGCTATCAACTTCTCGATGACACCATGCAACTGACCGACCCGCTGGCCCAGCAGCTCGAGTATGACATCCTCTCGACCAACGGTTCGCAGATTGAAGACTACGGCCGGGATGCCGCCGGAGCGGCCAAATCCGCGTCGGATCGGGACGTGCTCGAGCGGATTCGCCGCTATGCGGTCGACAACGCACTGGTTCCGGAGGTGACGGCGCCCGGCCAGGATCCTGTCCCGCCGGCGGATTACGAAGAAATCGCCCGGCGGATCGAGCGTCACCTCCGAACACAGTTTCACTACACGCTGGATCTGCGGGACTCGCGGAGCCAGTTCGCCGGCCTCGATCCGGTGGTCGCATTCCTCACCCGCGTGAAGAAGGGCCACTGCGAGTATTTCGCGTCGGCCATGACGCTGATCTGCCAGAGCGCGGGGATTCCGGCCCGGTACGTGGCCGGTTTCCGGGTGGACGGTGACGCCTACAACCCCGTCGGCGGCTATTACCTCGTCAAGGAGTCGCAGGCCCACGCCTGGGTCGAGGTGCTGACACCCAGGGGATGGGTGACCTTCGACCCGACTTCCGGGCGCCAGGCCGCGCCGTCCGGCCGGGCCTCGCTCTGGCACGCATGGCGCGATATTGTTGACTACATTGAGTACCAGTGGGCGGCGCACGTCGTGACCTACGACAACAAGGACCGCGACCGCATTCTCCAGTGGTTCGGCGATCTCGACAGCAAGTTGATGAACCGGTTCTATCGCTGGAGTGAGTGGGTGAAGTACCTGCGGAACATCCGCGACCTTCCCTTCCTCAAGAACCCCGTCTTTGAGATGCTGGTGTTTCGTTTGATGCTGTTCCTGACGAGTTTCGGGGCCATGTCGCTGCTCGGGCTGGTGTTCTATTCCGTCTACCGGCGGCGGCAGCTCCGTCGGCGCGCGGTCAGGATTGGCCTCGAAGGCCTGCCGCCCGACCGCCAGGTACACCTGGCCAGGGAACTGGAGTTCTACGACCGCCTGCTCAGCCTGCTCGACCACCGCGGATTCCGGCGTCCGGCCACGCTCACTCCGCGCGAGTATGCCGAGTCGCTGGTGTTTCTTCCGCTGGCCGCCTATCGCGGCGTACGCCGGTTGACCGAGATGCTCTACCGGATTCGTTTCGGCGAAATCACCTTGTCCACCGCCCGCCGGCGGCATTTGCTGGCGGCCGTCGAGCGTATCGAGGAGGCATTGCCGCGTGCGCAACGGAGATAGGACAAGTGGGGCCAGTGTCCCCGCTGGCCCGGACTACTACACGACGCACGATACCTACAAGCCGATGGTGAACGCTGGCCGTTGTGCTAAGCAGTCTTCTTGACCAATACCAAGGATGCCGCGAAATCACAGACCATTTTGCCAAAGGGGTATTCCACTTCAGTTCCGGGCGCCAGGTGATGGATGCGAGCTTTCACAGAGTCTCCGACTTTTGGAACCTTGCTTAACGGTATCGGTGGCTCATCCGTAAGATCAGAACAATGGATGAATCCTGTCAAGCCTTGGTGTGTACCCCATAAGGCATACGCCTCAACGCGCGTAATAGTCATCGTAACGATATCGCCGACATGTATTTTCATGCCCACGGTCTTCACCTTGTCGACCAAGCCCACAATTTCATGTTACACAAAACCTGGTTACACGGATTTGAACCCTGCCCAACAACCGCCGATGTTCCATACGTTCAAGTCAACTCCGCAAAGAAATCATTTCCCTTGTCATCCACGATGATGAACGCCGGGAAGTCGACGACTTCGATCTTGCGGATGGCTTCCATGCCCATGTCCTCGAAATCGACCAGTTCCACTTTCTTGATGTTCGATTGGGCGAGAATCGCGGCCGGGCCGCCGATGGAGCCGAGGTAGAAGCCGCCGTGTTTCTTGCAGGCTTCGGTGACGGCCCGGGAACGGTTGCCCTTGGCGATCATGACCAGCGACGCGCCGTGCGATTGGAAGAGGTCTACGAATGAGTCCATGCGGCCGGCGGTCGTGGGGCCGAAAGAACCGGAGGCCATGCCTGTGGGCGTCTTGGCCGGGCCGGCGTAGTAGACGGGGTAGTCTTTGAAATATTGGGGCATCGGCTTGCCCTGGTCGAGGAGTTGTTTGAGCCGGGCGTGGGCGGCGTCGCGGGCGACGATCAGGGTGCCGGTCAGTTCCAGGCGCGTCTTCACCGGGAACTTCGAGAGGATCTGCCGGACGCGGTCCATGCCGATGCTGAGGTCGATCTTCACCGGCGGGGCCAGCTTGGGCGCTTGGGCCGGGAGGTATTTTTCGGGGTGGAATTCGAGCTGTTCGAGGAAGATGCCGTCGCTGGTGATTTTGCCTCTGGCCTGGCGGTCGGCCGAGCAGGAGACGCCGATGCCGATGGGGCATGATGCGGCGTGACGCGGCAGGCGGGCGACGCGGACGTCGTGGGCGTAGTATTTGCCGCCGAACTGGGCGCCGATATGCGTGTCCTGGGCCAGCTTGAGAATCTTCGCTTCCCACGTCGGGTCGCGGAAAGCGCGGCCGCCGGGCGAGCCGGTGGTCGGCAGATGGTCGAGGTAGCCGCAGGAGAGGAGTTTGACGGTTTTGAGCGTCATCTCGGCCGAGGTGCCGCCGATGACGATGGCGAGGTGGTAGGGGGGGCAGGCCGCGGTGCCGATCTCCTTGAGTTTGGACTGGATGAATTTTGTCAGGTCGGGTTCGTTGAGTACGGCCGGGGATTGCTGGTAGAGGTAGGACTTGTTGGCCGACCCGCCACCCTTGGCGATGAAGAGGAATTCGTATTCGTCGCCCGCGTCGGCGAGGATGTCGATCTGGGCCGGGAGGTTGGTGGCGGTGTTTTTCTCCTTGAACATCTCGAGCGGGGCGAGCTGCGAGTAGCGGAGGTTGCGCTGCTGATAGGTGTCGAAGATGCCTTGCGAGAGGGCTTCGGCGTCATCGAAGCCGGTGAGGACGTTCTGCCCCTTGTGGGCCAGGACGATGGCGGTGCCGGTGTCCTGGCAACTGGGTAACTGCCCGGCCGAGGAGACGACGGCGTTCTGAAGCTGGGTATAGATCACGAAGCGGTCATTGTCCGATGCCTCCGGGTCCTTGAGTTCCCCGGCCAGCTTTTTCAGATGCGGCTCGCGGAAGAAGAACTGGATGTCGGCGAAGGCCTGGGAGGCGAGCAGCCGCAGAGCCCCCCGGTCCACCTGGAGGAACTTGCGGCCGGCCAGATCGACTTCCCGCACATGCTCGCGCGAGAGCAGGCGATAGGGGGTCGAGTCGTGGGCGAGTTGGAACGTCGGTTCGTAGGCGAAGTCGGCCATGAGATCTCCTTGGTCCGGGCGGCGGGGTTAAGTTACCGCAAGCGGCGGGCGGGGGGAAGTACCCATGGAGACCGGTGGCGGACAGTCCTGCGGAGTGGTCATGCCCAAGGTAGACGACCCGTCGCGCCCGTTTGCAATCCATGGGAGAGTGTCTAATCTTGTAGATCATGACCGAGCAAACAACTCCGATTCGGCCGGCGTTGTCAGAGTGTGAACTGCCGGTGGCCGCGTCAGTTCTCGTGGGCGTGTGGTGCCTGACCGGCGCGGCGGCGTGTCTTGGGATCGGGGCTCTGCTGAGCATCTTGCGGCTGCTTGGGTGGGACTTTGTCCACAGTGGGCCGTTCCCGGAAATTGCCGTGGCGCTCGCGGTTCTGGGCGTCTGGTGGGTATGCCGTTGGAACCGGTCATTGTCGGGTGAGGATGGCCTGCGGACGCTGGGCAATTGGATCTGCGGCCTCACGGTGGCGGCGTTTCTGGCGTATCTGCCACTGGGGAGGCATCGCGTGCATGAGTCCCCGTTTCTCGATCCGCAGTCTGGATTGCCGTTTCCGGCCCTGTTGTGGGTTTCACTGCTGTTGGCATTCTCGGCGGTGACGCACTATGTATCGTATGTCGCCCAGGCGATTCAACGAGTTGATCTGGCACGTTTCGCGCGGCGGCTCCAATGGCTCCTGCCGACTGTGGTCGTTGCAGGCACTGGCGTGTCGTGCATCACGCAGAACCGGATTCTTGGCAGCACAGGCTTTGACCGTGGTCTGCCGCTGGCTTCGCCGATCGCGCAGATCATTACGTCCGGCATGGCACTGGGACTGCTGTGGCGACTTGCCCCGGCCGTGTCGGCCGTCGTGGCGTTGGCCGCAGAAGAGCCTCGCGAACTATCGCTGGTCCCCGCCGACGGGCTTACTTACGAACCGCCGCGCGCGACGTTGCTACGACAACCACTGGCCATGCAGATCGCAACGCGCGGTGCGTGGGGGATTTTCGCGTGCAGCGTTGGGACAACGGTTGCAACGATCGTTAGCGTGATAGCGTACTGGGTCTACGATTCAATGCAGGGCCGAGACGATTCACTCGCGGCGACACTTTTCAACGGTACTTCTCTGGCAACCTCAATAGTGTTCTATGGCACGCCGGTCTTGTCCATACTGCTGGCCGCTTGGCAGAAAGATGCCGGGAAACCACCATGGCGGTCGGCAATGACGCTTCTGATCTGTGCTTCCGTCGGTCTGTGGCTGCTCCTGTCCATATGCAGCCTGCCCCAGGCGACGCGGCCTCGTGTCGATAATACGGTTCTGGCCTGGCTTGGGGTGCGCTGGTTCATTGTCGCCATGGTGGCCCACGACCTCTGGTGGCTGCTGCTTTGTACGCAGATTGTGCGAATCAGCCGGGCGCTGGGTCGCGAGATCGTGTTCATCCTGGCCGTGGCAATGATTGGCTGCATATTGACCAACCAGACAATGACCTTCTTCCCGTCGTGGTTCCCAGGTCGCGGGCTCACGTCCAGTTACCCATGGTTTGTCGCGGGGTCTGCCGGCGCAGGGATTGGCGTGCAGTGTCTCCTCTGGTTTTTTGTGGCCAAAGGACTGGATTCGTTGGCGCAGGTGTCGGAGCAGGAGCAGGTGCGCCCAGCCGAGCCCGTGGCCGCATCAGGCCAATTGGATGTGGAGGACAAAGTCGCTGAAAAGTAGGGCCGACGCCATCGTCGGCCTTCCCCGGGCGCACCCGGACGGCCGACGAGGGCGTCGGCCCTACTACATGCGATTGCCCTGGTGGCCGCATGACCCATCCGCACGTTTCCTCACCCCGTCCGCATATTTTGGGATATAATCGCCCGGAACGAATTGGAGCAACCATGGATGTGCAGGCACGGATCGAGCAGTTTCGGAAAATGGCCAACGACGACCCCGGCAACGAGCTGGGGCATTTCTCGCTGGGGCGGGCCTATCTCGACGCGGGGATGTACGACGGGGCGATTGCGGCCTTTCAGCGGGCGCTGGACATCAATGCGAACCTGAGCAAGGCGTATCAGTCGATGGCGTTCTGCCTGCTGCGGCTGGAGAAGAAGGACCTGGCCATCGAGCAGCTTACGAGGGGCGTGAAGGTGGCGAATGACCGGGGGGAGATGATGCCGAAGAATGAGATGATCGCGATGCTCAAGGAACTCGGGGCGCCGGTGCCGGAATTGAGCAAGGCCCAGGCGAATGTGCCGGTGGGCGAGGGGCAGGTGCTGTGCAGCCGGTGTGGGCAGGTCGGGCCGAAGTTGCCGTCGCCGCCGTTCCGCAACAAGCAGGGGCAGCTCATTCAGGACAGGGTGTGCCAGCCGTGCTGGAAAGAATGGATGGCGATGGGCACCAAGGTCATCAACGAACTTCGGCTGCCGCTGGCCGATCCGGCCGCCCAGAAGATCTTCGACCAGCACATGATGGAGTTCCTGAATCTGGCTGGAACCCCGTGACAAATCAGCCCAAGGTAGGGACCGCAATGGTAGGGACGGCTCGCCGAGCCGTCCGCGTGCGGCCCAATCGGCGGTTTCGGCGAAACCGCCCTACCCCGCCCTGAAAATGAAGCTGCCGAATCGTCATGTTGAGCGTACTCGCGAAACATCTGGTTCTGGAGTCCAGGGCCAGATTCTTCACGATTACGTTCAGAATGACGTTGCTGCATCCATTCGTCGCACGCGGGTGAGCCGAAGGCTGACTCAGAACAATTGGCCAGGCTCCCCCGTGACAAATCGGCCGCGGACTGCATAATCGCCCGTGGTTTGAGGAGGCGTGCGGAAACAACTTCGCAAGCCGCCCTCACCCCCGGCCCTCTTCCGGAAGGAGAGGGAGAACAGAGACGTGCGGAGTTATTTCCGCAGGGTCACCAACCACGAGCATTAATGAAAATCACTCTTCACGGCGCGGCGGGTCACGTTACCGGTTCGGCTTACCAGGTGCAGACGTCACAGGCGAACGTGCTTGTGGACTTCGGCGTTTTCCAGGGTTCGCGCGAAGAGGAGGAGTTGAACAAGGTGCCCAGGCAGTTGACGGCGTCGCCGCTGGATGCGGTGATCCTCACGCACGGGCATCTCGACCACACCGGCCGGCTGCCGCTGCTGGTCAAGGCGGGATATCGCGGGCCGATCTACGCGACGGCCGCGACCATTGAACTCACGGGGCTGATTCTGCGGGATGGGGCGAAGATCCAGGCGCAGGATTGTGAGCGGATCAACCGCAAGCGCGAGCGTGCGGGCGAGCCGGCGATTCAGCCGCCATATGATATGGACGATGTCGATCAGGCGCTCAAGCAGATGCGCGAGGCCGCGTATAACACGCCGATCGAGATCGCCCGGGGCATCCGGGTCAGGCTGGTGGACTCGGGGCACATGTTGGGCTCGGTGAGCATCGAGATGACGGTCGATGACGGCGGGAAGAAGAAGGTGGTGGTCTTTTCCGGCGACCTGGGGCCGCACGGGCTGCCGATCTTGAAGGATTCGGTTTCGTTCGATTTCGCGGACATGGTCTTTCTGGAATCGACCTATGGCGACCGCGACCACAAGTCGGCTGCGGAAACGCAGAAGGAGGCGTTCACGGCCATCCTGGCGGCGATTCAGCGCAAGGGCAAGATACTTGTGCCGGCGTTCGCGATCGGCCGGGCGCAGCAGCTCCAGTACGAGATGACCAAGGCATTTCGTGACGGAACGTTGCCACGGTTCCCGGTGTACATCGACAGCCCCATGGCCGTCGCGGCCATCGCCATCTACGCACGGCACCTCGAACTGCTCGACGAGGAGGCCGACCGGCTGCGGCAGGATGAGAAATTCCTGCAGGAAGTGCGGGCGGTCCACTTGTGCGAGAGCGCCGACGACTCGAAGGCGATCAACAGCAGAACCGGCCCGCTGATGGTCATCGCCGGCGCGGGCATGTGCAACGCCGGCCGCATCCTGCATCACCTGAAACAGAACCTCTGGAAGCCCGAGACGCTGGTGATGATCGTCGGCTATCAGGCGGCCGGCACGCTCGGCCGGCAGCTTGTCGACGGGGCGCAGTACGTGAATATCTTCGGCGAGAAGATCATGGTGGCCGCCCGGGTGGTTACGCTCGGTGGCTACAGCGCCCACGCCGGGCAGACGGATTTACTGAACTGGCTTGCCCCGGCCGCGAAATCCAGGCCGCGGGTGGTCCTGAGCCACGGCGAACCACGCGGCCAGAAGCCGCTGGCGCGGCTGATCCTGGAGCGCTTCGGCATCCAGGCGAAGCTGCCGGTGCTGGGGGAGACGATTGAACTATAGTGGGCGCGATTACATCTGTAGGTGTCAGCCGCAGCGCTGTTGGTTGGCTTCCTTGGTCAGAGACTGCGCTCGCCATCGCATATACGCTCGAAGTAGGCGGTGGAGTTCGATTCTCGCTCGAAGCATTTGAGTTTGGCGAGTGCGTCTTCTCGAAAGCGCTGGGCGAGTGGTTCGACAAGCGCGATCGCGTATGCGGCGACGAGCACCTCGTTTCTGTAATCCCAATCGGCATAGAAGCGGAGATGCCAGCACTCGTCCGGTGGTCCGAGACCAATGAAGACGTCATCCTCCCCTGCCATCGATTCCAGCAGGTGTCGAGGGGACTCCAACAACGCGAAGAGTTCGTGAATGTCAGAACGACCTTTCGCGATATGGATCCCATCATGTTCCCACCAGTCGTCGTAACGGACGAGAACATTCGAACCAAACACCATCAGGGATTGGAGGAACGCGGCGACAGTACACAAGTCCTTGGTGGCGTCGTGCAGAGGACCACGGCCACAGAAGACAACGCCTTCGGGCATGGGGCGGTGCGGGTTGTGATCGAGCAGCTTCATTATCTTAAACCTCATGGCACTTACCCCCCTCGCTTGCCGATGATCGCCGCCTGCGCTGCGGCCAGCCGCCCGAGGGGGATGCGCCAGGGGGAAGCGCTGACGTAGTCTAAGTCGGCATCGTGACAGAAGCGGATCGACTGGGCGTCGCCGCCGTGTTCGCCGCAGAGGCCGCATTTCAGGGCGGGGTGAGCGCGGCGGCCAAGCTCGACGGCGTGGTGGATCAGTTGGCCGACGCCGGAGGTGTCGAGGGTTTGGAAGGGGTCTCTAGTGAAGATGCCTTTGGCAAGATAGTCGGGGAGGAAACGGGAGGCGTCGTCGCGGCTGAGGCCGAGGGTCATTTGGGTCAGGTCGTTGGTGCCGAAGCTGAAGAACTCGGCCGATTCCGCGAGCGATCCGGCCAGCAGGGCGGCGCGGGGGACTTCGATCATGGTGCCGAAGCGGAAATCGACGCGGGTCTGCTGCTCGGTGAAGACCGCCTCGGCGGTTTCCATGGTGATCGTTCGCAGATAGTCGAGTTCGCGGCGGTCGCAGACGAGCGGGATCATGATCTCGGGCTCGACCTTGATGCGATGCTGGCGGCAGGCGCAGGCGGCTTCGAGGATGGCCCGGACCTGCATGGTGAGGATTTCGGGGTAGGTGATGCACAGCCGGCAGCCGCGGTGGCCGAGCATGGGGTTGGATTCGTGAAGTTGCTCGACGCGGTGGCGGATTTGCTCGAGCGTCAGGCCCATTTCGACGGCGAGGGCCTGCTGGTCGGACTCGCTGCGCGGGAGGAATTCGTGGAGTGGGGGGTCGAGCAGGCGGATGGTGACCGGCAGGCCGGCCATGGCGGTGAAGATGCCGATGAAGTCGTCGCGCTGGAGCGGGAGAAGTCGGCCGAGGGCCGCGGCGCGAGATTCGGCCGTGTCGGCGAGGATCATCCGGCGCATGTGGATGATGCGGCGAGGATCGAAGAACATGTGCTCGGTACGGCAGAGGCCGATGCCGTCGGCGCCGAACGCGCGGGCGATTTCGGCATCGCGGGGCGTGTCGGCGTTGGCCCGCACGTCAAGCGTGCGGTACTCATCGGCCCAGGTGAGCAGCGTGCGGAAGGGCTTGGGGAGTTCGGGCTCGATGGTGGGGAGCTGGCCGGCGTAGACCGCGCCGGCGGCGCCATCGAGGGTGACCCAGTCGCCTGGGCCGAATGTCTGGCTGACAGGTGTTGTGAGCGTTTGGCGATCCGGATCGATGGTCAGGCCGGCCGCGCCGACGATGCAGGGGAGGGCCATGGTGCGGGCGACGACGGCCGCGTGCGAGGTCATGCCGCCGCTGGTTGTGAGGATGCCTTCGCAGACGGACATGGCGGCGACATCCGATGCCTCGGTCTCGACCCGGGCGAGGATGATCGGCTCGCCTTCGCCAGCGCGGGCGAGGGCCTCTTCGGCCGAGAATGCGAGTTTACCGGAGGCCGCGCCCGGAGAGGCGGCGGAGCCGGTGGCGATCTCGGTTTTGTCTGCGGCCGGGTCGATGCGCGGGTGCAGAAGTTGTGTCAATGATTCGGGATCAACGCGAAGCAGGGCGTCGGCCTTGTCGATGAGTTTCTCGCGGACCATGTCGCAGGCGATACGGGCGGCGGCGACGGGCGTGCAGCGCGCGGGGCGGCAGTTGAGGATATGCACCGCGTCGCGTTCCACCACCAGGTCAATATCGACTGCGTCCCGATAATGGTGTTCGAGGGTCGTCTTGAGCTTCAGGATGCGCGTGAAGGCGACAGGGTTGAATTTCTGGAATCTTGCGATGGGTCCGTGGTTGCCGGCCTCATAGGCATTGCCTTGGATGGCCGGGGCAAAGTCGCCGGTGACGGTGTTGCGGCCGGTGGCTGGATTGCGCGTGCTGAGGCTGGCGACGGCGCTGTCTTGGCTGTAGTTGCCGAATGCCATGAGTTGAATGATCACCGCCAGTCGGCGCTCATCGGGCAGGTTGTTCTTGCGGCGATAGGCGGCGGCAACCGGGGAGTTCCAACTCGCCAACGCCGCATCGACGGCACGGCGAAGCTGACTCCCGGGGTCTTCAGGCCAGGGCTCGCCGGTGTGGTCCTCCCAGAGGCGTTTGAAGCGTTGGACCAGATCGGCCAGCAATGTCGGCGAGGGGACTGTCTCGGCCATGGCCGCGTCCACTTCGTTCTGGAACTCCGCCAAAGGAATGCCGGCGACGGCGCCGGCGAATGAAGCGATGAGCCGGCCCAGCACGTCTGCTCCGAGCGTCTCGTTCCCGCTCCATTCGTCGATGATGAGCAGATCATCGGTGCGGACCCCAATATTCAAAACGGCAGGCATAAGTCCTGGCGTGGAAACAACCGGGCTGCAACGCACGGAGTAGATAGCCTGCCCGTGCCGTTCGCGGACCCCGGAACTGATCGGGATCAAGGCGGTGATGATGCTGTCGAACAACTGATCGGAGAGTCTGCCAACACGGGGCAGACCCTCCGTGGTGAGGATGATCCCTCTGGTCGCGGGCAGCCCGAGTTTCGCCAGCCGGTGCAGCGCGGCGCCCTTGAGTCCGAGCGTGGACACCGGATCGGGCACGGCATCGCAACGGCCGGGTTCGAAGGTGACGATGGCTCGGGGCTTGATGTGCATGAGACTCTGTCCGGCTTGCCGTCTCGGGTGCCGCGGCTTG
>JBEKVL010000027.1:0-17264 GCA_049514055.1 Tepidisphaeraceae bacterium
GGTTCTCGCAGAACTGAGGTCCGCTCCCAACCCATCCCAGTCTTGGCTTGCGACGTCTCCCGCCGTCACGGCGATCGGCTACACTCTGTCACCCAGAACCGCCTCGATTTGAACCACGCCCTCGGACCTGTCAGCAAAGCCTGCCGGAAGATCAATTCGCACGTCCGGTATCGATTCCGCCGCTGGTGGGAAGGCAAGCACAAGATCCCGATGGGGGCCGGGTGCTGGGGCCGCTGGCTGGAGCAGACCTTGGGGCTGATCCATCTCAAGTGGGATCCTTCCCGCCTGCTGCATGCGAAAGCGTGAGCCTTCTCCGAGAGCCGGATGCGGCAATTCCGCAAGTCCGGTTCGATGAGCGGGAGGTGGAAACGGAGCACTACGTGCCACCGCGCCACCTCTCGACTCTACCATGACGTCCCCGAATCTGTGGCCGCGGTGGCCCATCGCGGCTGCAGGGGCGTGGCCATTATTCCGGGAAGGGCTGCAAACGCCGGAATCATCCTGGGAACGCCGAGCACCAGCCAGGGCAATCGCATGTGCGCTGACGGGGTCACTTGGATGGCTTCGGGGGGACAAGAATGTCCCCCACTCAGCCATCCAATGACAGGCAAGAACGCCTGTCCCACCAAATTCTGGCTACATGCGATTGCCCTGAAGCACCAGTTCGGCTCTTTCCGCACACACCACCGGGAGTCCCGGATTTCTGGTCACGGCCGGCTACAGTCCCGTCACCTGCCGCCGATCCTCACGGGCAACGTGTTGCTGACTATCTCGCCGAACGCGCCCTCGACCAGTCCTTTCGATTCGGCGTAGTACACCACCCGCACCTCGTACTCGCCCGCGGGCAGTGGTCCGATATCGGCCAGTTTCACCTGGTAGACCACGCCGGCGCCGAGTTTGAAGTCCACCTTTCGTGGCGGGCCTTTCTCGAACACGACCGGCCGCACCGCGACCTCGCCCGTGTCTCCATCAACCCGCCGCAGCACCAGCCGCCCATCTCCCCATTGCGTCCGGGCCTTCCCGCCGGTGTTCACAAGTTCGACGTCCAGCCCGCGCACGTCTGTGAGCCGCCGCTCGATCCCACCGGCGTTGCGCAGTTCGAGTGAAAGCCCGGCCGTCGGCTCTTCGCCATTCGCCTTGAGGATTGCCTGAAATCCGGATTCTATTTCGCCGCCTTCCGGGCTGATGTGCCGCCAGCGCAGCGGCAACTCTCGTTCGACGAACCTGACGCGGGTTCTGAATTCGGGAGTGACATCGCCCTCCATCGCTTCCTGCAGGTGCCCAAGCACGGCCGGCCCGATTTCCAGCAGCCGGTTCGTCGCTTTCTCGCGCACGGCGAATTCCGGCGAGTCAAACTCGGCCAGGCAGCGGATGATCGCGGTTGCCAGTTTCGGGTTCAGTGCCGGCCGGGTGGCCGGCCGCGTCTGCTGTGCGGCTGAGGCACAGGCGCAGAGTAGGAATAGGACGAACACGGTGTGCCCGGCAAGGCTTCGCCCTGACCAAATCAAATACAACCACGGAGACACGGAGACCCGGAGGGACTTGAAAGATTCTCTTCTCTCCGCGTCTCCGTGCCTCCGTGGTGAACATTCGTCACCCACCGCGAAGATTCGGACGCATTGTGTCATAATGCATGGGACGGCTTGTGAGGCCAAGTGTCCCATCATTCTCACACCAGCACCGTCGCGATCACGGTTCGCCGCCGGGGTCTGGTGTCGAAATCCAGCAGAATCACCTGCTGATACTCCCCGGTCAGCAGCTTGCCGTTGGAGAAAGGCACCGTGAGGCTCGGCCCGATCATGGTTGCGCGTATGTGGCTGTGGCCGTTGTCGTCATTCCAGGTGGCTTCGTGTTCGTAGGGCAGGTCATCCGGCACCAGACGCTGGAATGTTTCCTTCAGGTCGTGTTTCACCAGCCCGGGCTCAAACTCCAGGGTGGTCAGCGCGGCCGTGCTACCGGCCACGAACAGGTGTACCAGCCCGGAGCCGCGAAACTCCGTGATGCGTTTGCTCAGTTCCGGGCTGACGTTGACCACGTCGTCGTTGCCTTGGGTCGCGAACTCCATCGTGAATCTCTGCATATCGGATATAATCCGTGTATGCCCGGCCCATGGCAAGTCTTCGCCGCCATTATTGCGTATTTCCTTCTCGCAGCCTCCGCGCGGGCCGATTCCCGTGAACAACTCACGACCGAGTCGCGGTTGTTGTTGAAACTGGCCATCGTTCGTCCGTTCGGGGCGGCTTTCGTCGATCCCAGCGCCGATGTCGCCGGCCTGCCCAGGGGTTCGCATCTCGTGTCCTTCCAGGCCCGCTCGACCCCGGCCGCCGGTTGGATCCTCACCCGCGCCGCCCGCCTGACCCGCGAAAAGGATCTCGATGATGCGGCACGCAAGATCGCCCGGGGCATTGTCGCCGTGCAGGAACCGTCCGGCCGCATTCCCGCCCAGGCCGTCTATTCGGATACCTTGAGCCAGAGACGTCCCCCCGGCACGTATTTCGATCGTGCGCCCACCACCGCCTGCCTCGGCTTTCTCCTGGACTATCTGCCCGACCACGCCGGCGACGAGTTGACGCGCCGCTGTGCCATACGGGCTGCGCAGTGGCTTCTGCACGAACAGACCGCCACCGGCGCCTGGGTCACGCAGATCGATCATCCCGAGAAAAAGGGCCTGAGGCTCATTCGTCTCGACACGCCCGAGTTCCGCGACATCACCTTCGCCCTGACCCTGGCCGCCGATGTGCTCAAGGAGCCCGGCCTGCGTCACGGGGCCTCGAAGGCGGCCGAGTTGCTCGCCCGTCTCCGTATCGACCCCTTGCGCACGGCAGGGGGGCTGTGGCGCGCCGCGTACTACCTCGACGGCAGCCCCTGCGATCTTTTCGACGACCGTGCCGGGGTTGACGTCCTCGCATCGCGCTACGCCATGCAGGCCCTTATCGGCCAGGCCATCGCCTGCAACGACACGCCCGCCGACGAGGCCTTTCGCCGGGCCGCCGCGACCTTGTCCGGCCTCAAATACGACGACGATCTCTGGCGCCGGGTGTATCTCCTCAACAACAACGAAGTCATCGAAATGCCCCGCGGCGTTGCCCCGCAGCGGGAGACGGTCTTCAACACACAACGGCCCGACCCGGATTCCATCGATCAGCAGATCGGCACGTTCGGCCTGCCCCAGGTGCTGCGCCTGGCCGATCCGGCCCAGCGTCCCCGCGCCACCAGCATCGAAGACGACCTGACTCTTTCGCTCGTCGGCCTGATCGACCGCCCGTTCACTTTTCCCCGCCCGGCCAGCGCCGCCGAAGCCGCGGCCGCATTCGAAAAGGGCCGGCGATTGTGGCCGATGCTTGCCGAACCAATGCCGGAAGCACTTCCCGACCGCCTGAGCCGCCTCTCCGTCCTCATCTACAAACTCCAGATCGAGGTTCTGATCGGCGGCGCGGCCACCCGTCCCGTGGTGGATTGACGAAGTACCAACCTGTAGCCGCAATCGTTGATCGCGGTTCGGCTGCCCACAGTCGTATACACACCTCGATGGCCTTCGCCGCACGCGGCTCCACTTTGGGCGCCCCATCCGTCACCTCTCCCACGGCGTCGTCCCCGACCCGATCCTCTGCGTAATCCCGGCCGTCTCCTTGTCGCTCATCGGCCGGAAATTGCGGACAACCTCCAGGTTCTCCCTGAACTGTCTGCGCGACATCACGCCGGGGATCGCCACGGAGATCGGGCAGCTCAACGCAAATCGCAGCAGCGACCCCGCATCCGCCTCCCCGGCCGCATTGCCCACCAGCGACCCCGGCCGGCCGCCAAAGGTCTTCATGCCGATGATCCCCATGCCTTTCTTCTGCGCCAGCGGGATCTGCTCGCGCAAGGCCGGTTCGCTGAACGCCGCCGGGTTTACGAAGCACATCAACGTGTCCCATTCGTACATCGCCATTGCCTGCTTCACCTGTGGATCCTGTGGATGTCCCGTCAGGCCGACGAATCGGACAACGCCCTGGTCCCGCAGCTTTTCCAGAGCGGCCAGTGCCCCGTCTTTTCGGCCCAGCGCCTTCACATCGTCCTTCCGGCTGATGTGCTGCATCTGGATCAGGTCGAGGTAGTCCGTTCGCAACCGTCGCAGGCTCTCCGTCACCTGCTTCATCGCGCCGTCGTACGTCCGGCTGCCGGTCTTGGTCGCCAGGAACGCCTCCTTGCGGCGTTTACCGCCCATGACCAGGCCCAGGTTCTTCTCCGACTGCCCATCCTTTCCGTATACATAAGCAGTGTCAAAGTAGTGTACGCCCGCGTCGAGGACTTCGTTCAGAAACCGTTCCACATCGTCCTGGTCGGTTGTGTCCGTGACGAACCCATCCGCCCCGAGCCCCAGGATCGAGACCTCGACCCCGGTTTTCCCCAGCGGCCGCCGCGGCAGCGGCAGGGCCGGGACTTCTCCCTTCGCCGTCCCCGCGCACGTCCCGACCGCCATCGCCGCGGCCAGACAACCGGTTCTCTCCAGGAATTCCCGTCGGGTAGTGCGTTCGCGCATGTTCGATCCTTCGCTTGGCGCTGTGAGACATGCGGCGTATCGGCCGATCCATGGCCTGTTTGCGCCGCATGAACATGCGTGTAGCCTACCTCAGGAGGTGACGGATGGCGAGTGTCGGCGGTGACGCTGCCACAGACGGGGTCTGCACTGCCCCAACAAAACTGGTCTCTGGCCGTCCGAATCTGCCCGATATCTGATTCGCGGGTGATCCATTCCAATACCCCCATGCGTCGCTCAATCTGGTCGGGGCCGCCCTGGACGTGGGCTGGCAGATAGACCGGGGGCCAGAATCATGACCACTCACAGGGAGACAACCATGGGTGAAAAGCACATGACGAGCGTCGATGTCGCGTCCGATGTTCTTGACCTTCAGCGTCATCCGTCGGGGTCTTGATCTTGGTTGTCTTTTGGCAAGGAGAACGATGAACTAATCCACTTAATCAAACTCCGTTTATGCCAAGGACTAGCTGAACCGCACACAATATCCGGCCATCGCATACAAGGAGACAAGCGAAGGCCAAAGGACGGCAATATGAGGCACCATGTTAGCGCCATTCTTCTTGCGGTCGCTCGAACCATTATCATGGGGTGTACACCAAGCAACAACCCAAGCGTGGGATCACGACCGGCAGACGCAGCTACCGTAGAGTCGTGCTTTGATACGCTCCTTGCAGACTACGTCGCAGCGTATTCGGATGAGGGGGCCCACTTAATACCAGTTGTGGCTGGCCTTCGCGCCTTCTATTGGCTGCCAGCATCGACAGATGCTCTGATTGCGATCGGTCAGCCCGCGATTCCGGTATTGCGGCAACATCTTAACGATGGCGCCTTGAAACAACGCCTTGCGACCGCGTGTATCGTTCTCATCGGCTCGGACGACGTGGGCAGAGGCGAGTCGTGGATCGAACCGGGCACGCATGTTCAAATGTTGTCATATGCTGCGCGCATGGCACCGAGGACACATGCTGCTTTACCCGAAATGGGACCGCCCCCCGACCCGATAGGCACTACCAACATCACCGGCCTACGGCCAACGGCCAAGAACACGGGTCTGCGAAGACAGGCCTGGTATCAAGCGGGCCCGGAGAAAGGGGCCCGGAAAAGACTGCCATGTGGGGAATGGGACGGGGACGCAGCCAGTGGTAATTGGTACCTCGGCGGTTGGACTGTCTGCCATGGCAAGAAAAGCACGAGTCGCGCCGGGCGAGTGGATCTGCCATGTGGTCAATCGTTCGGGGGAATAGTCCCCAGCGGCCGCTTCGCGGGACGCGCACCCGGCCGTGCAGGAGCACGGCCTCCCCGGGCGCCGAGATTTCCGGTCGCACCCTCGCCCGAAAGTCACTGCACAAACCGCGCTACTCCATCGCGGCGGAAACTGGGGTGCAGGCTTCCAGCCTGCCGCTGGATGGAAGCCCGCGCCACAACCGTAATGTCATTTGAGCCGCGATGAACTACTGTCCTGCCGGCTGCTCGATGACCAGTCGCGGGCCGGGCCAGTGCAGGGCGGCCGCGACGGCGCGTGGATACGCCCATTTGCCGGAGTCGGTTTGGAGGAGACGGACATCGCACCGTTCGGCGGCCATCGCGACCGTGGCCGGAATATCGAGCGTCTTGAGCACATTCAACAACGCCGGGCCGTCGCGATGGGAGGCCGGAAGTCCGCGCAGTTCCAGATTCGTGATGCCGGGTTCAAAGAGCGATGCGTACAGAACCACGGCCGCCATCTGTCCGTCGGCACGCAGTTGCAGCGAGACGTCGTTCCCGATCGCCGCGCGCGACGCCTGCACGGCGCGGCGGACGTCCCACGCGCGCATTCCGTCCAGCGTCTGGCCGAGCAGGGCAAATCGCCGCAGGATGTGCGTCTGCTTCTTCACATCGCCGCTCCAGGCGCTCAGCCCCGCGCCGCGCGGCGCAAACCAGACGTTTGCGACATCGTTTGCGGGCAATGGATCCTGGAACCCGGACCAAATGCCGCCCGCCGGCCTCGTCGCCGGCCGTGCGCGCAGCTCGTCTGCGAGCGGGCCGGCGAAGCCCGGCTGCATGGCCGACAGCCACGGGTCCCATCCCTGCTGGTCGAGTACGTGCAGCACGACCGACCGTGGCGGCGTCCCCTTTGCCGCTCGCGTCACATAGAACCGAAGACGCAGTCCTTCCTGGGTGGTGAATTCGTAACCGGCCAGTTGAACACCCGCAGCCGTGGTGACGGAGAGTGGCGTGAGATCCAGTTGCGGTGCCGGTTCGGGCCAACCTCCGAAGGTCTTGCTGCGCAACTCCGCAAGCCAGGTTTCGCGCTGACGCTTCCATGCCTCCGGCGACGCTGGAATTCCGGCCGCAGCGGCCGGCGCGACGAAAGACTCGTGTATCGCCGTGTTGATCTGGTCGGCCGGCAGATCGCGGCCGGGAAACACCTTCAGTTGCTCCGGCTCGAGGAGTTTCTCAGCCGATGCGTCCTTGAGCGGCCCTTCATCCTGTTTCAAATGGCGGTTGAACCACCGGAACGCCGGAACCTGAAGGTCCTGGGTGTCCTTGTGCGGGCCCTCGGTGATGACCAGACCGAGCTTGTCGGCCGCATTGTAGAGACGGTAGACGCCGCGCACTTGCGAGTGCAGGCGGACCACGCCGTCCAGCGGAAAGATCGTGTCCTTGTCGGTGTTGGAGATCAGCAACGGCCGCGGCGCAATCAGGGCGGCCACCTGGGCGAAGTCCCAGCGGTAAGTGTTGACCATGAACATGCAGTCACAGTGGCCTTCGATCGTGCCGTCGACGATGTGGTTCTGCATGTCGGTGATGCCCGCGACCGGCACGGCCACCTTCACCCGCTCGTCCAGCGCCGACACCCACCAGGTGTAAGCCCCGCCGCCGGAGCGGCCGCTCATGCCGATGCGCTGCGCATCGACCTCGGGCCGGCCCTGCAGGTAGTCGATGCAGCGGATTCCGTTCCACGCCTCCACGCCGGCCGGCGTGTATCCACGGGACAGCCACCACCACAGGTTGTGATCGTATAGCCCGTGGTGCAGGCCTTCGATCTCCCCGTTCACCAGCGTGTCGGGAATAATACAGACGTAGCCATTGCGGGCGAACCAGGCGCCGTGGTGCTGATAGAACGCCTTGGCGCCGCAGGCGATGCCGTCCTTCTTCACCTGGGCGTGGCCGCAGGCATAGAGGATCGCCGGCGCCGGCTTCTTGAGGCCCTTGGGAATGTAGAGGTCGGCTGTGACGTACAGCCCGGGGCGGGACTGGAACTGGAGTTTCTCGATCGTGAAATCGGGGCAATCGGTCTTTCCGGCGATCGTCGCTTTCAGATCCGTCCGCGCAGGCGCAGGCCAGAGACCGAGCATCTCGGCGAGTTGCCGGCGGTATTCATCCCTGCGCGAGGTCCAGTCATCCAGGGTCTTGATGTCCGCCAGGCAGCGGCGCGACAGGGCCGCGGTTTCCGTGCGGAAATACTGCTCCAGCATTTGATCGCCCCGCGTTAGCCCGCGAGGATCGGTCTGGGTTCCGGCAGGTGTCGCCGCCACCGTGGACCAGGCAAATGCGCACATCCACATCGCCAAGGCTCGCATCATGGGTTCAGATGATACCGCCGCCAACCGGCAAGGTCGAACCCGCTGTCGGGCCATTGGGCTGCCGGAAGTTCGTCATGTTGCCGTCATTGCCGGCGGGCTGTGGCCGGCCGCCGCGAAACAATCCGCACCGTCGGACGTTGTATTCTCCGGAAGGCGCTGCATATTCATATGGGTGCAGTGTCCCGGCATTGTTGCGGAGGCCCACTATGGAAATACGACATTGGACGGGGTTTGCGTTGGCGGGCGTGCTGCTTCTGGCCGGTGTTGTATCGGGCGCCAACAACAACTACTACCACTATTATTATCGGAACAACTACAAGCCGCAGGCTTATCCGCCGCCGGTCAAGCACGACGCCTCCGACAAGGCCCAGCAGGAGCTCACCAAGGCCACCTCCGAACTCTCCAAGGCCGAGGACAATCTGGGCAGCATCGCCCCGAAACTCCGGAAGGAATTCGAGGCGACATCCGCCTGGCAGAGCGCCCAGGCCGATCTGAAGTCGGCCCAGGCCGAGTATGACGCCGCACGCACTCCCGTCCTGGAAGCCCTCCGCCAGAAGCCCGCGTATGTGGCCGCCCGCGATGTCAAGGACAGGGCCGAAGCCGATCGCAATGTCGTGGTAAACGACGCCTCGTCCACGACCGAGCAGCGCGCCGCCGCCGCCACCGCCGTGCTGAACGCCGGCACGGTCGTCACCAAGATGGAGGCCGACGCACTGGCGGCTGATCCCAAGGTGGTCGCCGCTCACGAGAAACTGCTCGCGGCCAATGCGAAGGTGCAGGCGCTGGAAAAGGAGTTCGACGCATCCATCCGGAACAACGCCGACTGGAAAGCCGCCCGCAAAGCCATGGACGACGCCACCGCGAAAGTGGCCGCCGCCAAGACCGCTCTCCAGCAAGCCCAGGCCAAGGAGGCCCAGGCCGAGGCGCAGCGCGCGGACAAGATCCACCAGATCGATGAGCAGAACCGCGCCCACGGCTATCCCAACTACAACCAGTAGCTGGGTGTAAGTACCCCCCACGGCTTCGCCAGACCGCCTGAAGGCGATACCACGAACACCGGGGCACTCCCAGACAATTTCGGGGACTTATTATGATCGGGTTCCTTGCACCGCCGGAGCCGCGAGGGATAATCAACCGTACTACGGGGAGTGCGCCATGGCTGATTTGCTCGTTCCGATCGACTTCTCCAATACGACATCCATCGTGCTGGCCACCGCCTCGCGGTTGGCCGTTTCTCTGGGCGCCCGCATCGCCCTGATGCATGTGGAGGGACACGGCCACCTCGGCGCGACGGCCGAACTCCGGCAGGAAGTACACCTGGCCGCCCAACGTCCGGCGGCGCTTCAGGACCAGGGCCATACGCCTGTTCCGCCATTTCGGACGGTTCATGTGGCCGGGGAGAATGTTTCCGCACTGCACGCCCAGGAACTGCTCCAGCGCCAGGTGGATGCGTTTCGCGCCCAGGGTCTGTCGGTCACACCGATCCTCGTCTCCGGCAAACCCATCGAGAAAATTCTGCTCGAAGCCCGGCGACTGCAACCTCTCATGATCGTCCTCGGCTCGCACGGCCACGGCGCCCTTCATCATCTGCTGCTGGGCAGTGTCAGCGAGGGCGTCCTGAGAAAGGCTGATTGCCCGGTCGTGATCGTGCCTTGCCGGCCTGTCTCGTGAGCCTCCAAACACCACCGCCGTTCCGTGGTACACCAAATGCGAGGATTACATGAAACACAGCTTAAGCAGAGCAGTCTGGTTGTTCACCTTTTCCGTGGCCGTGTACGCGGGTATCGCCCGTGCCGATCTGACATTGTGGTACGAACAGCCGGCCAGGAAGGGCATGAACGAGGCATTGCCCATCGGCAACGGCCGCCTGGGCGGGCTGATCTACGGCGATGCCAAAGCCGAGCGAATCGTGCTCAACGAAATCAGCCTTTGGACCGGCGACGGCAATCCATCGGGCGATTACAACTCGATGGGGGCCTATCAGAAACTGGGCGAATTGCTCGTCAACCTGCCGGCTCACGCCAGCGCCACCGGCTACCGGCGCGACCTGGACATCGCTCAATCCCTGGCCCATGTGCGATACACCGCCGACGGCATCAACTACCGGCGTGAGTTCTTCTGCAGCCAGCCCGATCAGATCATGGGCATCCGCCTCACCGCCGACAAGCCCGGCGGCTACACCGGCTCGATTGCCCTCGAGGACAGCCACAACGCCAAATCCGCCGCCGGGAAGGACATTCTCACCGTCGCCGGCGAACTGCCCAACGGTATGAAGTACGAGTACCGGCTC
This sequence comes from Tepidisphaeraceae bacterium, assembly GCA_049514055.1. Taxonomy (GTDB): domain Bacteria; phylum Planctomycetota; class Phycisphaerae; order Tepidisphaerales; family Tepidisphaeraceae; genus JANYKD01. The sequence continues at coordinate 10,379 of JBEKVL010000027.1, forward strand.
ATCGTCATCAACGACGGCGGCACGCTCGCCGCCGCCAACGGAACCATCGGGTTCAAGGAGTGCAACGGCCTGACGCTCCTCTTGGCCGCAGGAACCGACTACGCGATGGACTACCAGAAGAAGTGGCGCGGCGAGAACCCGCACGACCGCCTGACCAAGTCCCTCGACGCGGCTTCCGCCAAGCCGTTCGATGCGCTCAAGGCGGCGCACGTCAAGGACTACCAGTCGCTGTTCAATCGCGTCGTGCTTGATCTCGGCTCCACGCCCGCCGATCTCGCCGCCGTGCCCACCGACAAGCGAAAGGCCGTCTACGCCGAAAAAGGCGGCGATCCGGACATCGAAGAACTCATGTTCCAGTTCGGCCGCTATCTGCTCATCTCCAGTTCGCGGCCCGGCGGTCTGCCGGCCAATCTCCAGGGCCTGTGGAACGACAGCAATTCGCCCCCGTGGCATAGCGATTACCACGCCAACATCAACATCCAGATGAACTACTGGCTGGCCGAGCCGGCCAATCTCTCCGAGTGCCATACGCCGCTGCTCGACCTCGTCCGCAGCCAGCTTCCCGCCTGGCGCATCGCCACGCAGGATGCCAGGGAATTCAAGACCACCAGCGGCAAGTCCCGCGGCTGGGCCGTCCGCACCTCGCACGGCATCCACGGCGACATGGGCTGGAATTGGGACAAGACCGCCAACGCCTGGTACTGCCAGCACCTCTGGTGGCACTACGAATTCGGCGGCGACAAGGCATACCTCAAGGACTTCGCCTACCCCATCATCAAGGAGACCTGCGAATTCTGGGAAGACCGCCTCAAGACCCAGCCGGATGGCCGGCTGGTCGTGCCCAATGCCTGGTCGCCCGAGCACGGCCCGACCGAGGACGGCGTCAGCTACAGCCAGCAGATCGTCTGGGATCTCTTTAGCAACTACATCCAGGCCGCCGGCGTGCTGGGCGTCGATGCCGACTATCGCGCCAAGATCACCCAGATGCGCGACAAGCTGGTCGGCCCGAAGATCGGCAAATGGGGACAGTTGCAGGAGTGGATGACCGACCGCGATGATCCCAACGATCACCACCGCCACACTTCACATCTCTTCGCCGTCTATCCCGGCCGGCAGATCAGCGTGGCCGCCACGCCTGAATTCGCGGCCGCCGCGAAAAAGTCGCTCGTCGCCCGCGGCGAGGTCGGCGATGTCCGCGAGTGGTCCTTCGCCTGGCGCACGGCCCTCTATGCCCGTCTCCACGACGCCGAGGCCGCCCATCGCCAGTTCCAGCAGTTGCTCTCCAACCGCAACACCTGCCCCAACCTCTTCGGCCTGCATCCCCCGATGCAGATCGACGGCAGCCTCGGCATCACCGCCGGCGTGTGCGAGATGCTCATGCAGTCCCACGAGGGCGAGATCAACCTGCTGCCCGCGCTGCCCAGGACCTGGCCCACCGGCTCGGTGAAGGGCCTGCGCGCCCGCGGCGGGTTTGAGGTGGACATCACCTGGAAAGATGGCCAACTCGTCTCCGCCGCCATTCGCTCGCTCTCAGGAAACCCCTGCAAACTCCGCTACGGCGACAAGACCGCCGAAGCCCCCACCAAGGCCGGTGCAACGTACACGTTTGACGGCACGCGGATCGTGAACCCTTGAGCTCTTGAACCCTCGAACCAGCCTCAAACCAGATCGCACGCCTCCGGCGGCATCCAGTGCCGCTCTTTGCCCTTCCACTTCACGTTGCAGCCAATGGGATTGGTCTGCGCAACCGGCGGGTTCCGCCCCGCCAGCATCGCCTCGACCGCATCGCGCAGTTCGTGCGTCCTGGCAAGATTGGCCTGTCGCGGGTTGTCGTCCATCCGCCCGGTATATGCCAGTTTGCGCGCAGCATCAAAGACGTAATAGTGGGGCGTTCGCAGGGCTCCGTACGCCAGCGCCACCTCCTGATCCTCGTCGCGGAGATACGGCCACGGAAAGCCGCGTGCCTTGGCGCGCTTGACCATGTGCTCGAACGAGTCCTCCGGGTGCCCTTCCGTCTCGTTGCTGTTGATGGCCACCATGGCCACGCCGCGCGGCAGGAAGTCCTTGGCGAACTGGAGCATCCGTTCCTCGCTGCCGATCACGTAGGGGCAATGGTTGCAGGAAAACAGCACGACCAGGATCTTCGACTGCTTGAAACTTGCCAGCGAGTATCGTTTGCCATCGACGCCGGGCAAATCGAAGTCGGGCGCCGGCTGGCCGATCTGAAGCGTAAATGCCATGGGATCTCCCTGTAAACCGCAGCTTCCGCCCCGGACCAGCCACCGCGGCCGTCCGTCGGGCATGCTGTGCCCCGGATTATAGCGTCGTCGGCCGGCCGCGCCGCCGCCACTCCCTTTTTGTGCGTACGCGCCCGATCTGGCGGCCCCCGGCGCCCACTGTCTGCTGTGTCGGGAACCGGCTTGTGTTTTGCTTCCGAGGATATACGCTATTCATCCACATTGTCTTTCCAGAGGAGCACTTCATGTTATGCCGCACAAGCGTCGCCGCTGTTGCCGTTCTGCTGGCCGCCTCGTTCTGTCTGGCCCAGACCGGCGAGAAGATCAAGGTCCACGTCGCCTATCCGCCCGGGATGTACGTGATGACCCAGACGGACGAGGGCGACACGACCGTCAGGTTCGGCGAGCAGGAGATGAAGACCAGGTCGTCCGAGACGGCCGTCTGGGAGTTGGCCGTGGCCAAACCAAACGACAAGGGCGACAAGCAGGTGACCCTGAAACTGGTGCGGATCAAGACTACCGATGTGGGTGAAAAGACAATGTCGTTTGACAGCGACAGGCCCGGCGAGGGCGATCCGGCGAAAGCCTTCGTCTACAAGCCGCTCATCGGCATGCCCGTGCAGATCACCCTCGACAGTGACGATTCCGTGATCGAGGTCGCCGGGCTGGACAGGCTGTGGAACGAACTGGCCGCCAAGGCAAGGACCGACGACGAGAAATCCCTGGTTGTCGAAACGCGCATGGGGCTGGGCGACAAGGCCATCGAGCAGGCGCTCCGCCGGCTGGAGTGCGTCTCGCCGAAGAATGCGGTGTCAGCCAACGACACCTGGAAGGGCTCGATGCGCGCGGACATGCCGATGATCGGGGAAATCAAGGCGCGTTACGACTGCAAGCTCCAGTCGGTGGATGCGGCCGCCGCCGGACCCGTGGCGGTGATCGCGTCGGAAGGCAAGTATGAAAGCACCAATCCCAAGGCATCCAAGATCAACGGCATCGACGTGATGGTCACCAGGCTGGACGTGGTCGAGAAAGGCACCTTGCGCGTGGACGTGAAAACCGGGCTGGCGCAGGCGGATCGGCGGACGGTGGATGTCAATGCCGACGTGAAAGCCAAGGGTCAGGACGGCAAGGATGTGAACGTGGGCGTGAAGACGGCAAACAACTCGACAATGACCATCGAGCCGAAAAAACCGGGTGGGCCGATTGTCGTGCCTGGGGTTGAGGACGCCCCGGCACCCAGGGCCGCCGCCGGCGCCTTGGGCGATGCCACCTACGGCTACAAGCAGGAGAATCCGATTGCCATCGGCGGGGAGAACCAGGCCCGCGCCTATGTCCGCCGGCTGCGCGATTCCAAGGGCCAGAAGCCGCAGATCGGCCGGATCACCACGCTGGCCGGCGAGGTCGACGTCTACGAACTGGGCACCAGCGACGGCCCGGTCAAGTTGTATGTTTACTGGGGTCCGCTCAAGGCGGACCCGTCCACATGGAAGGCCCCCAAGGGCATGTCCCTGGCGGCGGAGTGATTCACGGCCGCCAAACCGTTCCTCAAGGCGGTCGCGGATCGCGGACTGCCGCCCGCCTCACGGCCCCCAGCTCGGCTCGCCGCTCGCGCCGTCCCTGGTCAGTTGTTTCACGTCCGTGCCGTCGGCATTGATCGACCAGACGTCCACCGGCGTGCCGGCCGCGCCGCGCTCCGCCATGGTGAACACCTTTCCCTTGCCCATCATGAGCTGGAATGCGATGCGCCTGCCGTCGGGCGACCAGGTCGGCCAACCGGGGAACACGTTCGTGGGCAGGTTCGTCAGCCGGGCCAGGCCGGTTCCGTCGGCATTGACCAGGAAAATGTTGCCCGTGAAATCTGGCGTGCCCATGGCGTAGCGGACAAAGGCGATCCGCCGCCCGTCGGCGGACCAGGCCGGCTGGCAGTTCCCAACGGCATACAACGGCGTTTCCTGAAGGTGCCACTCGTTCTTCACCAGCACCATCGCCGCCGGCTGGCCGGCGAGCAGGCTTTCCAGCGGGCACACCGCGATGCTCTCGTCGCGGAAGGTCCCCTTGGTGAACACGATCCACCGCCCGTCCGGCGAGATCTTCGGATCCACCGCGGTTCCCAGCCTGTCGCCGGGCCAATTCGCCACGGGGCAGTCGTTCTGCACGTCGAAGACGGCCATCGAGGCGTAGCCCTGGTGCGCCGGCGCGGGCGGAGCCGACCGGGGGTTCGCCCAGTCGACCTCACGCACGTTGGCGAACTGGGCCTTCTCCGCGACATAGACAACGTAGCGACCGTCAGGCGTGATCTGCGGCAGCGTTGACATGTAGTTTCCGGCCGACAGGTTCAGCACGCACTCCTCGTTGCCCCCCGTCGGCAGGACGATGTTGGTCACGTCGCCGATGTGGCGGTTCATCCACGCCTTGACCCAGATGTTGCCCGAGGGGCAGTCCGGGATGACGGTGAAGAACGCCGGCGGCGAACCCTCGGGCACCTTGCGCGCTTCCCGCAATTTGAACAGCCGGCCGTCGCAGGTCTGCACCGCGATGTTGATCTGGCCGGGTGTCGATGGCGCGCCCTGGCCCTTGACATCAACCACCACCGTGACCGCCAGCGTGCCCCGGCCTTTGACCGGAGCCCACGCTTCCACGCCGGTCAGCCTGCGAACGGTCCCGGCCGGCAAGTCGGCCAGGAAGACGTCGATGTACTGGGCGCTTCGCGTGGACTCGAAGTTGCTCGCGAAAACAATCTTGCGGCCGTCCTTCGACCAGGCCGGGCTCCACACGAAATCGATCCCCTTGGGGCTGATGAATGGCGCTTGCCCGCCGCCCTCGCCGCTCATGATGTAGGTCTTGGCGGCGGCGAGAGCAGCCTTCGCCTCGGGCAGCCGGATGGACTCGACGTGGGTGTAAAGAATGTGCCCGGAAGCCGACTTGTCGAGCCTGGCCAGGTCCGGGGCGATTCCCTTCATGTAGTCCGGTACGGGGACGTCTGCCGGCCGGGGCAGGAACGCCGGCCCGTAGGCGGGGCCAAAAAGCGGATTCCTCCGCACCATCGGCCCGGGCTGCGGTGCGGGTTGGGGCGCGGGCCGGTCACCCACGCGGACCAGTTGCAGCGCCGAGTTGTCGTCGCCTCTGAGCTCGAGGTTGCCCGCATCGTTCAGTCTCCACTTGAACGGGAACTTCTTCCCGTCCTCGCCGGCCAACTCGCACCGCTCGCCATCGAGTTTCCACGCGCCCCGCAGCCTTTCTTCCCGGCCGCCGGCCCTGGTCACCCGCTCGAACGTCCCGTCGGCATTGAGTGTCAGCCTGAACTCAAGCTGCTGGTTTCGCAGCATCCACTCGCCGGCGATGGGCGATGTCGCGTTCGGTTTGTCACCGGCCTTGCGCTGCATGCGCGAGCTGTTGCCATTCTCGTCCGTGAGTTCCAGCGTGTCGTCGCCGCGAAGTCTGAATGTATAGGTTGCCGCCTGGTCGCGCCCGTCGATCCTGACACTGAGCTTGGCGCCGTCGATGCTGTATTTCCCGGCGATCGTTCGCACTGGTGCGTCCGCGGGCTTGATGTTGCAGGTGTAGGTGCCATCGGGCGCGTACGTCGACTCGATGTTGAACTGGTCGGTCGCCAGCACCCAGACGCCGGTGATGGCCGCGTCCTCGGCAAACGCGGCAAGGCACAGCAGGCAGAGCGGGGCGACGGTCGTGGTCCAGTGTTTCAAGGGATTCCTTCTGTGCATGGCCCGGGAGCGCGGGCGTCCTCGCCCGCTCAACGAAGCGGCCGAGGACGGCCGCGCTCCCAAGCGCAGGTTCATCGTTCCACCGGCTGCGTCGTGTCATAGGTCAGCGACTCGAACCGCACGCTGATCATCAGCCATTTGCCGTTCTCCTTCCTGAACGTCCAGTCCACCTTGCGCGGTCCGGCCTTGGCAAAACGCAGCGGCAGGTTCGCCTCCATCCGGTCGTTGTTGATGTTCACGTTGAACCCGCCGCCCGTCATCATCTCCCATGTCCCCATCCGCGAGCACGTGCCCCATTGCGTCCGCGCCGCCTCCAGGATTTCGTGGAGATTGACGTAGGAAACGCTCTTGCGGAAATCGGCCGACGCCGCGTCGTAAATGGCGCGGTCGTTGCCTTTGTTGTAGTCGGCGATAAACGCGGTCACCGGCTGGTCGGCCACGCCAGAGATCTGCTTGAACCCGGCCACAGTCCCGATGACCCCCGCAATCCACATGAACGTGACCATGATGCCAACAATGATGCCGCCAATGGCCAGGCCGCGCCCGCGTACGCCCGGCCGCTTCGTCGCGCCCAGCGCCGCGATCCCCAGGATCGCCCCGACCAGTCCCAGCAGTGGGATGCAGAGGATCAGCGAACACACCAGCGACGCTACGGCCAATCCGCTGGTCTTTGCAGCGGGCGGCGGAAACGGGATGGACACCGGCGGGTTCGGCGGCGTAACAGAAGAATACTGGCTCATCAAAGTCTCCTTTCCAGGTAATTGTCTCATTTTTCCCACGCCGGTTCGCTGCTGCGTCCGTCGTTGGTGATCTTCCGCGGATTCGCCTCGTTGGCGCCGAGGGCCCGGATCCCGGGGACCGGCACGGGCCGGGCTCCGATCGCCGGGAGCGGGATCATTCCATGGCAGGTGTAGAGCATGCACCCCG
>JBEKVL010000028.1:0-17194 GCA_049514055.1 Tepidisphaeraceae bacterium
AGCGTTTGGCGTATTCCTCGGGGACCTCGTACGGGGCGTGGACGGCGTTGAAAGGCAGGTAGAGGAACAGCGGCTTGTTCGGGTTTTTCTCACGGATCAACCGGCATGCCTCCCTGGCCAGAAGATGGGTCGAATAACCCTCGTCCTTGCAAGGCTGATCGTCGCGGTGCCAGCGCCCGCGACTGAACGGGCAAGGCGAACTCATTCACCACTTCGACGGAATCGCGAGCCAACGCCGCGGCCAGTTCCCTGGCAACCAGCCCCACCGTGCGAACCGCCGCCTTGTCGGCCGTCATCTTCACGGTCACCTTCACTGGTCCCGGCGCACTCCGAAACCCACTGCGTACATCCGCCGCCGAAGCCATGTGGTTCTGTGAAAACCAAAGCACCAGCCCGATCACAATCGACCCGAGAAGACAACTGAGCGGCAGCCGACGTTTCATAAAGCCTCCCGCATCCATTATTCATCGGCCCTGGTACGGTGAGCTTGAAGATCGCTGATTGGCGCATACCCACGTCACGGCCCGGGCATTGTGCCCATGTTCTCTTATCCGTGCCCGTCCGTGTCATGCGTGGCCAATCCGAGACAATAGGAGGAGGTGAGCACCACAACCCCCACGCCCAAGAGTACCTGACAACACAATACGTATTATCGGCGTGCGCCGTAGTGACCCAACATATGACTCCTTCATTGCTCAAACGAGCTCGCCCGGGGGCTGCCCGGAATCAGTTCCGCGCCCCTGCCGCACGCGGCGCGGCCGGCTGCATCTCGCGCAATTGAGCCGAGTATTTCCGGGCTTCATCCTCGCGCCCCAGTTGCTGCAGTTCATGCGCAAGCGAGTTCAGCGCCGACATCTGCCGGTCCTTTCCCGACAGTTTCAGCACCGTCTGCAAATACGGCAGCGATTCTTCATGTCGTTGCGCGCAGACAAGATACAACGACTTGAGCCAGGCCAGTTCCTCGAAATCGGATTTCTCCATCGCTCCCAAATCCCCGACTTTGTCGTGCTGCGCCTGCACCGCCAGGATCTGGTCGGCCGCCTCGTTGTACCGCCCCTGATAGAACAGCGCCACCGACCGCTTGTGCGCCCCGCGCCGTGCCTCCACGCTCAGCGGCGCATTCAGCCGGCTCACCAGGTCAAATCGCTGCTCCATCGTTACTTAGTCCCGCACCCGCCAGACGATCTTCATCTGCGCCAACACTTGCAGCAACGGCCCGGCCGACGGGTCGCCGGGTGGGGTCTTGGCGTATTGCTGGTGTGCCCGGGCAACGCCCGCGCGATACCACTGGATGGCGAATGCATCCCCCTCCAGGAATTCAAACGCCCGCGCCATCTCCAGCATCACCTCCGCTGTCGGTGAACATTCCTCAAGCAACGATGGAAGGTCCTGGGCTCCCCGTGGAGACACCGCATGCCCCGACACAAAGTCCGCCTGCCGCGCATCGAGCCATGCCTGCACGTCCCGGTCTCCCGGACTCGTGCCCAGTTTCCCCCGGGCCAGGGCCTACGAATCCGCTGGCGCCCGGTAGTGCCGCTCCCGACGTTGCATCGCACCGGAAGGATCCCGCGGCGGGGCGTGCTCCACTCGATGCTCATAATAGTCGGCCAGAAGAATCACCGGGAGCGTCACTGTCTTCCCGGCCGGCCTGACGGCGCCGGGCGCGGGCGTGAGGCCGCCGACCGCGCCACCGCCGCGCAGGTGCCCGCCGCCCGCATAAGACCAGAGGGAGAAAGCCACCCAACCCACCAGGCCCAGACCCAGCACCAGAGCGCAGACCAAGGCCACGAACCGCTTCATGCCGGACTGACGTGTTTTCCCAATGCGACCACCAGGTAATGCGACATCGACACATGTCTGATACTTACAACACCTGACAACGGGAAGTATGATACCAGCATCCGCCGGCGTGTCGATATGTAAAATAAACAAATTGTAAATAGCAACATTCTGATATCGTGCGTGTTTCCGTGCCACCGGCGGCCTGATGCTCGCTCAATATGTTACGAGATTCCGCCAGGCAGTGATTGTTCTCATGTGCCGGATTCCAATCGGCGCGGCCGCCGTGGTCACGGGCGCGCCGCCCAATAGCATACCCCCCGCTGACTCATCGAGTCTACGTTAAGCAGCAGTGTGTCGCCGCCGGGCTGGGACGGGGAGTCGATTACCCGGATTGCGTCGGCGAGGTCGTGGGCGGACGGCACCAACTCTTCGAGCCGGCTGGGATGGCGGCGGAGCGATTCCTCGTTGAGCAGGTGGCCGTCCCGGCCGGGAGAGACGGCGAGATAGAGCATGTCCATCTCGACCAGGTCGTTGAAGAAATGCGTGCCGAGCGAGACGTCGGGAATGAGGCCCTCGTGCATCATCGCCAGCTCGCAGACGACGGAGACGGTGTTGATCTCGGCGAAGGAAACGGGGACACCGAGCGACGGCATCGAGGTTCCCCAGCGGCCGGGACCGACGAGCATGATGGTCTTGCGCTTCCCGGCGGAGTCGAGATGGGTGAGCCGGCCGATGAGCCGGGCGACGGCGCAGCGCCGATTGATTTCCATCCGGCCGTAGACTGACGGGATCACATAGATGAGCCGGTCGATGACGGTGGCCAGGCTGTGGCCGACGATCGGGCCGCGCGACTGGACGAGAATGTCCCGCGGTTCGATCTTCTCCGGAAGCCTGGCCTGGCTGCCTTCGCCGCCGATCTTCACCTGGAACGGGCGGCATTGCAGGAGGTTGACGCGGAACCTGCCGTCGGCGGTGAAGTTGGCCGCGAATTCGATATCGACGGGACAGCCGTACGCCTGTTGCAGCGTGGCGCACAGTTGCCTCATCGTGGGCGCGAACCCGGTTTCCTTGAAGAGCCGCTCGAAAGCGACGAAGCCGGAGAAGCCGCCGGGCCGGCTGCTGCCGGTATGCGGGCCCGGGGCATCGCGCGTGGCGAAGAAGTCGATCAGGCTCGGCGGGAAGAACTCCGCCGCCGCCTTGAATTCGCGGCTGGCCAGTTCGTTGGCCGCCAGATCGAGCACATCGACGCGGCGCTGGGCGTACTGGCGGTGGCGGTCGGCGCGGGCCTCGGGCCGTCGCAGCGGGGCATTGAGGGCGACCAGGCGCGTGTAATCATCGTCGGCGCGGTCCACCGCGCGGGTGCCGAGCCCGAAGACCAGCCGCAGCATGCCCGCCTGGGGGTCGATCCCCTCCTCCCAGACAAAGGGATTGAAGGAGAAGCCGACACCGGCGATCTGCGGAAAGAACAGGTGACCGTGCATCTGTCCGGAGACGCGCTGGACGAGCAGGGCCATCTGTTCGTCGCGATCGAGCAATCCGTGGTGCAGCCGGTAGTCGAGTCCTTCCTCGCTCATGGCGCTGGCATAGACGGTGCGGACCGCTTTCATGAAAGCCTGGAGCCGGTCCTGCGGGCTGCCCTGGTTGGCCAGGAAGACGCTCTCGTATTTCCCGGAGAAGGCGTTGCCGTAGTTGTCTTCCAGGAGGCTGCTGGAGCGGACGATGAGCGGGAACTGGCCAAAGTACTCGAGCATTTCCATGAACTGCTGCTGGATGTAGTCCGGGAAGATACCTTTGAGGATGATCTGCCGGGCCTCGTTCGCCTGCTGGAGGAAGACGCTGAAGTCCTTCTGGCGGCGCCGCTTCCACCAGCAGCCGTTCTGCACCAGACAGGTGTAGAAGACGTCCGAGCCGACGTAGAAGGAATCGTGGCTTTCCAGGAGCGACTGCCACCGGGGGTCGGAGCGTTTGAGGATGGCGCGCGCCAGCAGCATGCCCAGCGATTTTCCGCCAATCTGCCCGGTGCCGACCATGCGTTGCATGATCTCCACCATGTCGTGCAGGTCGAAATATTTCGACGCCAGGGCCGACATCCGCTCGTCGCGGGTGACGAGCATCTTCATGAGCGAACGGAAGAGCGCGGCGGGGTCGTGGTCCGGAGTTCGCCCGGCCCGCAGGGCATGGACCGTCTCCTGGGCCTCCTGAAACGCCCGCAACCAGAGCCCGGGACGGTGAATGGTGAACTCGAGCCACGGCTTGGGGACGCCGGCGAGGATGTCGGTGATGGTCTCGCTGCCGGTCACCGGCGTGAACCGGTCGCCCTCCCAACCGTGCAGCATGTACATCGTCGGCGAATACCGCTGCCAGACCTTCATCGGATGGATGAACAGCCGGCTCTCCTTGCGATAGACCTCGATGATCACCTGGGCCGTGTTGAAGATGGGCTGGGAGGCGTGGAACGAGTGTGTATGTTTCTGTAGTGCAAAATAGGCAATCGTACCCAGTTCGTGGAGATAGGGGCAGGCAATCATGAAGAAGTTGCCGAGCATGCGGTCGCTGAACCAGCCGGCCGCGAGGTCCGACAGGCAGTCGAAGATGTAGTACGCGCCGACGCCGGTGCGCTCGATGACATCCAGGATCCCGGTGAGAAAACGCTCGAAGCCCTCTTCCGGGTCAAGTTCGTGGATCTCCGCCCCGCAGTCCGCGGTCACCAGGGGCGCGTGCCGGGCGAAACGGAAGTAGACCAGCCGCCGCCCGAGCCGGATCGCTTCGCCGCACAGCGGTTCGAGCACGGGCAGGTAGTCCCCGACGCCGTCGACCTCCCAGACCACGTTGTCGCCCGGAACAAGACCCTGAAGCACCTGGTCCAAACCTGGGATTCCCGTGCTGAGCCTGGTGGTGTCCGGTTGCATGGATCAGACGATGCCCATGGAAACCATGGCCTTGGCGACCTTCATGAACCCGGCCGTGTTGGCGCCGGCGACGTAGTTGCCGGGCGTGCCGAACTCCTCGCAGGCCGCGTAGACGCGAGTGTGGATGTCGGTCATGATCTGCTGCAGCTTCTTTTCGGTATACTCGAACGTCCAGGCGTCTCGGGAAGCGTTCTGCTGCATTTCCAGGGCGCTGGTGGCCACGCCGCCGGCGTTGGCCGCCTGACCCGGGCCGTAGGCGATCCTGGCCTTGAGGAAGACTTCCACGCCCTCGGGGGTGGTGGGCATGTTGGCGCCCTCGGCAACCGCGAGGCAGCCGTTCTTGACGAGCAGGGCCGCATCGGCGCCGGTCAATTCGTTCTGGGTTGCGCAGGGCAGGGCGATCTGGCAGGGGATTTCCCAGATATTGCCGCCGGCGCGGTAGCGGGCGTGCTTGTGTACGTCCGCATAGTCCTTGATACGCCGGCGCTCGACTTCCTTGAGCTGCTTGACGAGCTTGAGATCGATGCCCTTCTCGTCGTAGATCACGCCGTTGGAATCGGAGCAGGCGACGACTTTGCCGCCCAGTTGCTCGGCCTTCTCCATGGCGTAGATGGCGACGTTGCCGGAGCCGGAAACCAGGCAGGTCTTGCCCTCGACGCTCTGCTTGCGAACCCTGAGCATCTCCTGCGTGAAAAACACCAGGCCGTAGCCGGTGGCCTCGGTGCGCACCAGAGCACCACCGAAGTTCAGGCCCTTGCCCGTCAGCACGCCTGCCTCGAAGCGGCCGGTCAGACGCTTGTACTGCCCGTACAGGTAGCCGATTTCCCGGCCACCCACGCCGATGTCGCCGGCGGGGACGTCGGTGTGCTCGCCGATGTGGCGATACAGTTCGATCATGAAGCTCTGGCAGAAGCGCATGATCTCGCCGTCGCTCTTGCCCTTGGGATCGAAGTCGCTGCCGCCCTTGGCGCCGCCGATGGGCATGCCGGTGAGGGAGTTCTTGAAGATCTGCTCGAAGCCCAGAAACTTGATGATGCTCAGGTTCACTGACGGATGGAAACGCAGGCCACCCTTATACGGCCCGAGGGCGCTGTTGAACTGCACGCGGAATCCGCGGTGGATCTGCACTTCGCCCCTGTCATCCTGCCAGGGCACGCGGAAGATGATCTGGCGCTCGGGCTCGCAGATACGTTCGATGATCTTGTGCTGCATGAACTCGGGATACTTGCTCACGACCGGGCCGAGCGTCTCGAAGACCTCCTGAGCCGCCTGGTGAAACTCCGGCTCGCCGGCGTTCCGCTTCTTGACCGCCTGAAGTATGTGTTCGAGCTTCTCGTCCATATCCCATGTCTCCTTCCAAGTGATCAGGCCTCATACAAAAGCATCTGAATACGTCGATGTGACTTATACGAAACGCTCCGGACGCAATCAAGAACGATCGACCCAAAAAATGGCAAATTGGTGAATTTTTCCATGGCATTACAGTAATACAATCCTCTGCCGGCCAGACCCGGCGAGCCGGACACGATTACTCCCAAACTAGTTGACGTCGCTGCGCCGTATTCCCTGGAGCCGCGGGGAGCCCGATCAATTTCCGTGGTCGGACATCGACAGGGTTCTGCGTTCCCCGGATACGATTGCTCGAAAGCCGCCCGCAACACTCGGGGCCGCGAGTTGTTAAGCATCTTGGAGAGTGGATTCGACGGTCGTACGAACTGGCGCGTGCGGACCCGAGAAAACATGATAAAGACAGCATTCATTTCGGCGGCTTTGCTGATGTCCGCCCTGCCCTTGATGGCGGCGCCGAGGGCGACGTTGAGCCCGTTTGAAAGCGACGCAGTTCTTGCGCCGGACAACCCCATCGACAAACTGGTTCTCGCCAGGCTCGAGAAACTGGGCATTCAGCCGGCCCGTGTCTGCTCCGACGCCGCGTTTGTGCGGCGCGTCTACCTGGATGCGGTCGGCACGCTGCCGACCGCCCGGGAAGCGAAAGAGTTCCTGCTCGACCCGAACCCCGACAAACGCCGTCGCTTGATCGATCGCCTGCTGGAGACCGAGGAGTTCGCCGACTACTGGGCCATGAAGTGGAGCGACCTGCTGCGGGTCAAGGCGGAGTTTCCCATCAATCTGTGGCCCAACGCCGTGCAGGGATACCACCACTGGATCCGCAGCAGCCTCAAGCAGAACAAGCCGTATGACCGGTTTGTCCGGGAATTGCTTACGGCCAGCGGCAGCAGCTTCCGGGCGCCCGAGGTCAACTTCTACCGCGCGGTGCAGAACAAGGATCCGCAAGGAGTTGCGCAAGCGGTAGCCCTGACATTCATGGGAACCCGGGCGGAAAAGTGGCCCAAGGAACAGTTGGCGGGCATGGCGGCGTTCTTCTCGCGGATCGGCCGCAAACACACGGCGGAATGGAAGGAAGAGATCATTCTCTTCGATCTGAGCAAGACGGCGGACGGCGATCTGGCGGCCGTGTTTCCCGATGGGACGGGCGTCAAAGTGCCCGCCGATGTCGACCCGCGCGAGGTCTTCGCCGAGTGGCTGATCGCCCCGAAGAACCCCTGGTTTGCGCGGAACATCGTCAACCGCCAATGGTCCTGGCTGCTGGGGCGGGGCATCATTCACGAGCCGGACGACATCCGCCCGGACAATCCGGCCGGCAATCCCGAACTGCTGGCGTATCTCGAACAGGAACTGGTCGCGGCCAAATACGACCTGAAACAGGTCTTTCGGCTGATCCTGAACTCCAGGACCTATCAACTGGCCTCGGTTCCCAGGAGCGACAAGCCCGAGGCGAAGGCCAACTTCGCATACTACCCGCTGCGCCGGCTGGAGGCCGAAGTGCTGATCGACGCCTTGTGCCAGATCACCGGGACAACCGAGAAATACTCGAGCCCCATTCCCGAGCCGTTCACGTTCATCCCGGAGAGCCAGCGGACAATCGCCCTGGCGGACGGAAGCACCACCAGTTCGTTCCTGGAAATGTTCGGCCGGCCGCCGCGCGACAACGGCCTGGAGTCCGAGCGCAACAATCACGCCACGCCCGCCCAGCGGCTGCATTTCCTGAACTCGAGCCATATTCAGCGGAAGATCGAGCAAGGCCGGAAATTGCAGAGCGTGATCCAGTCCGGCAGCAGTCTGCGGGAAACAGCCGCCGAGATCTACCTGACAATCCTCTCGCGCCAGCCGACGGAAGAGGAACTCAAGACGCTTGAGGCGTACGCGGGAACCGGCGTTGCCAAAGGACGAGAGGTCCTGACCGATCTGGCGTGGACGTTGTTCAACAGTTCGGAGTTCTTGTATCGCCATTGAAAGTCGTAGGGTGGGCACTGCCCACCTTGGATTGCGAACGCGGACGGCGGGCAGTGCCCACCCTACGATGGAGTGGGATCGCCGGACGCGCTTGCGCCCATGAGAGAAAAGGTGAAATCATGAACACGCGAGAATTCCCGATGAATGGGGATGGCACGGTAATCTCCAGGCGCGATGCGATACGCCGCGGACTACTCGGACCCGCGGGCGTGCTGCTGGCGGGGAATGTGCTGGCTCAGGTTGCGCCCGCGACGCGGCCCACGGTTCTTGCGCCCAACGTGCTGGGCCTGCCCGCAACCCGGCCGGTGGCGCGGACGGCGGGCGGCAAAGGCAAGGCCAGGTCGGTGATCCAGATCTGGATGTGGGGCGGGCCGTCGCACCTGGACACGTTCGATCCCAAGCCGGAGGCGGGTTATGATTACTGCGGCCCGCTGGACAAGCCGATCGCGACCAACGTGGACGGCATCCGGATTTGCGAGTTGCTGCCGCTGCTGGCGCAACAGGCGGACAAGTTCTCCATCATCCGCACCATGACGCACGGTAACGACGGCCACGAGACGGCGGCCTACATGGTGCAGACCGGCCGCAAACCCGGCGAGAAGCTGCTGTATCCATCGGTGGGCGCGGTGGTGTCGCTGTTCAAGGGCTACGACGCCGGCTACAAGGGGCTGATTCCGCCCTACATCGTGCTGACCCAGCCCCAGGGACGGTTCTCCGAGGCCGGGTTCCTCGGCCCGAAATACAAACCCTTTGCCACCGGCGGCAACCCGGGGGCAGCCCAGTTCGCCGTCGAAGGGATCATCGCCGAAGGCATCACCCGCCAGCGACAGGAGGGCAGGCGAAACCTGCTCCACAATCTCAATACGCTCGACCGTGCCGTGAGGAATGATCCGGAACTCGCGATCTCGGAACAGGCCGGGAAACAGGCGTATGACCTGATCCTGGGCGATGAGGGCAAGGTGTTCGATCTGGATGAAGAGTCCGACGCGATGCGGCTGGCCTACGGGCGCAACACATTCGGGCAATCATGCCTGATTGCCCGCCTGCTCGTCGAGCACGGGTTTCCCTACATCACCATCAATTACGGCGGCTGGGATACGCATTCGCAGCATTTCCAACAAATGCGACAGAAGCTGCCGCAGATGGACCGGGGCATGGCGGCATTGCTTCAGGATCTGTCGGATCGCGGCCTGCTGGACACGACAATCGTCTGGTGGAGCGGCGAATTCGGCCGGACGCCCAGAATCGATTGGCAGCCGCCCTGGGACGGCGGACGCGGGCATTACGGCCGGTGCTTCTGTGCGGCTCTGGCCGGTGGCGGGTTCAAGGGAGGTG
This sequence comes from Tepidisphaeraceae bacterium, assembly GCA_049514055.1. Taxonomy (GTDB): domain Bacteria; phylum Planctomycetota; class Phycisphaerae; order Tepidisphaerales; family Tepidisphaeraceae; genus JANYKD01. The sequence goes on from JBEKVL010000028.1 coordinate 9,339, forward strand.
TCGTGGTCGGTGAATCGGACGCGAGGGGTGAAACGGTGAAGCACCGGCCGGTCTATCCGGTGGACCTGATCGCCAGCATGTACGAAATGCTCGGGATCGACCCGGACGGGACGCTGCCCAACCCGGGAGGCCCGCCGGTACGTGTCACGGCCGCTCCGGATGAAGGCATGCCGATGGGTGGGAGGCTGAAGGAGATTATGTAGGTTGGAGTTGATAGTTCATAGTTGATTGTTCGTAGTACCGGATTCAGCCGGTCCTGTGCAGACCGCCTGAAGGCGTTGCTACGAACAAAGGAGCCCCATGTTCTCACCCCGCATACTCCTGCTGATACTGGCGATCGCGCTGCCCGCGGTCGCACAGGATCGCAGTCCGCGCATCGGCTATGTCTACCCGGCTGGTGGGCGGCAGGGGACGGAGTTTGACGTGGCGGTCGGTGGGCAGCAGTTGGCCGCGGTGACCGGCGCGAGCGTCTCCGGTGCGGGCGTGCGGGCGTTCGTCGTGGAGCGTGTGAAACCGCTGACGCAGGCACAGGCGGGCGTGTTGCGGGAGAAGCTACGCGAATTGCAGGAAAAGCGGCAGGCCGCCGCCAGGGGCGGGCGAAATCCCTCCACGCGACCGGTGTGGACGACGGCGGATGAGAAGCTGGCCGCCGAGATCAACCGGAAGTTGTCGGTCGGGCAGAGGAGAAACGTGATCCCCGCACTGGCCGAGACGGTGATCGTTCACGTCATGGTGGCTGCCGATGCCGAGCCCGGCAAACGGGATCTGCGGCTGGCGACGCCCGGTGGATGGTCGAACCCGTTTGTGTTCTGTGTCGGCCAACTGCCTGAGTTCCATGAGACGGAATCGAGCGGCCCAGGCAGCATGACGAGCATCACGCTGCCGGCCGTCGCCAATGGCCAGATCATGCCCGGCGAACAGGACCGGTTCGGCTTCAAGGCCCGCAAGGGACAGCGGCTGGTGGTGGCGGTCAGTGCCCGCGATCTGATTCCATATATCGCCGATGCGGTGCCGGGCTGGTTCCAGGCCATCGTCACGCTGTACGATGCCAAGGGCGATGTGCTGGGATATGCCGACGATTTTCGCTTCAATCCGGACCCGGTCCTTTACTACAGGATACCCACCGATGGCGAGTACGTCCTGGAGATCAAGGATGCCCTGTACCGCGGGCGCGAGGACTTCGTCTACCGCATCACCATGGGCGAGGTTCCGTTCATCACCAGTATCTTCCCGCTGGGTTGCGCGGCCGGGGCGCAGACAACGGTTGATGTCCGCGGGTGGAACTTCCCGAGATCGAGCCTCGTGCCGAACACGAAATCACCCGGCATTCAATTGCTTTCGGTGCGCAACGAAGACTTGGTCTCGAACCTCGTGCCCTTTGCCGTGGATACGTTGCCGGAGTGCATGGAGCAGGAACCGAATAACACACGCGAGACGGCACAACGGGTGACACTGCCCGTCATCATCAACGGGCGGATTGATTTCTCGGGCGACTGGGACGTGTTCCGCTTCGATGGCCGGGCGGGCGAGAAGATCGTGGCGGAAGTTCTGGCGCGGCGGCTGAACTCGCCGCTGGATTCGGTGCTGAGGCTGACCGACGCGGCCGGTAAGCAACTGGCTTTCAACGACGATCACGAGGACAAGGGCGCCGGGCTGATCACGCACCACGCGGATTCGCTGATCGAGTACACTCTGCCGGTGGACGGGACCTACTACCTGCACCTGGGCGACGCCCAGCGCAAGGGTGGCGCGGAGTATGGCTACCGTCTGCGAATCAGCGCCCCCCGGCCGGATTTCGCGTTGCGGGTGGTCCCGTCCAGCATCAGCCTGCGCGCAGGCGAAATTGTACCCGTCACCGTTTACGCGCTGCGGCGGGACGGGTTCGCCGGCGATATCGCCCTGGAGCTGAAGGACGCCCCGCCCGGTTTCGCCCTGGGGGGCGCCTGGGTGCCGGGGAATGCCGAGCAAGTGCGGCTGACGCTGACGGCGCCGTCGGGCACACTGAAACAGCCGGTCAACTTCGGCTTTGAGGGGCGGGCGACGATCGATGGCCGGGAGGTCGTTCGCCGGGCCATGCCCGCCGAGGACATGATGCAGGCGTTCGCCTATCGGCATCTGGTGCTGGCGAAGGAAATGAAGATCGTCGTGTCCGGGCGCGGGGGTACGGCGACCGTCGCGAAAATCCTCAGCCCGGTCCCTGTGAAGATTCCCGCGGGTGGAACGGTTCGCGTGCAAGTGGAAGTGCGCTCGGGCCAGGCCGGCGGGGAGATCGAGTGCATCTTGAGCGACCCGCCGGAGGGCACCACCATACAAAGTGTTTCGCCCGCCGGCGCGGTGACCGAGATCGTGTTCCAATGTGATGCCGCCAAAGCCAAACCCGGCCTGAAGGGAAACCTGATCGTCGAGGCGGTCGTTGCGGTGACTTCGGATGCGGGGACCGATGGCGGGAAGCCGACCAAACGACGGACGACGCTGGGTCTGTTGCCGGCGATACCGTTTGAGATTGTTGCGCCAACAGTCGCGCCGTGACGCTACGGAAGCAATGCGGAGAAATTGATGAAGTCTGGACTACATCGTTACGACCCCTGTCCCTGTGGCAGCGGCAAGAAATACAAGTTCTGTTGCGAGGGCAAGGCCGATCCAGAACCAGTGGACGATTATCACGATGAAGACGACGACAATGATGACGACATCGTGTTGGCTCCTCGCCTGCCGAGGGAAGAGCCGGACTTCGACGCATCGTTCGCGCGCAGCCAGGCGATCGTTGGCGATGCCGATTTGTCCTTTAAGGAGATGATTGACACTCTGTTCCGGCACCTGAAGGCGAACCTGAGCTTGCCGTGCGAGGTAACCGGCACCGAGGATTTTCAGTGGGAAGAGCCGTATGTCATTGGCGGATGGGATCAGCGGGAATACAAGCGACTGAAGAGGACGCAGCCATCCTATCGGGATGTTTTCCAATTGCTCGACCTGGAGCGCAACGGGGATTCCGAGTGGATGATGTTCGGTGACGACGTCGTCGCCCATGTCCGGCGCGCCTCCGACGGCAGGGATTTCGATCTTGGTTTGACGGAATTGGAAGCGACCGACCGAAAATCGCGGAATTACCAGTTGCTGATGGACTTTTCAATTTGGTTCGTGAACAACCGGTGATGACTCGTCCCGCCAGTCGCAACACCGCACGGGCCTCGGCGGTAACTATCCTCAGACAGGTCAGTCAGGCGCGCGACACGGAATTTATCGGCCACGACAGTGGAGGGGCTGCCGTGGCCCGGCTGGAGGAGCGATCAATGACCCACCGCCGTAGCAGAAAATCGGCAATTCGATGTCTCCTTGTGGTAGTGGCCGCAATGGCCGCCATGGCGGCGGCGCGGAAGGATGCGCCGACGACCAGGCCGTCGGATCGCGAGGCACGCCTGGCGAATCTGCGCGACAGCCGCGTGACCGAAGAGGCGGCCAACCTGTTCCGGGCCGCGGACACGACGTTTCTCGTCGGCGATCTGGGCCGGGCGGCGGAACTGTTCCAGAAAATCCTGATCACCTATCCCAACTCCAGCCTCACCGTCCGTGCCCATGCGCGGCTGGGCGATTGCAGCTTCGAGGCAAAGAAGTACGCCGAGGCAATCACCCACTATCGGCGGGCGGCGGCCGCGGCTGATTCGGCCGCCAACGACGACGAGACGGTCGCGGGTGTGCGCTGCGATTTCATGGTCGGGCAATCCTGCCTGGCTGCAAAGCTCTACACGCAGGCCTTCAGCCAGTTTCGCCGGTTCATCGACCGGCATCCGGGGCATCCGCTCGTGAATCAGGCCTATCAGGCCATCGGCGATGCGCACCTGGCGATGGAGCAATACCAGCAGGCGCTGAAGGCATATCGCATGGTCGGGACGGTTATCGGCGAGAAGACCGCGGCCCATCGTCGCATCTCGCCGGGGCAGCGGTTGTACCTGCGTGTTACAGATGCCGATGTGAATGTCGGCGAAACACTACGCAGCGTGACGGCGACGGTCAGGACCACATCGGGGGATGTGGAGGTGGTGGAGCTTGAGCCGCTCGGGCAGCGCAGTCCCGTGTTCATCGCGACCATACCGACCGCCCTCGGCGCGCCGCGCCACAGCGGGGATCTGAAAGACATCTTCTCGGAAACCACGGCCACGAAACTCCGCGCCCAGCTTGCCGAGGCCGAGCAAATGCAGCAGGCGGGCAAGCAGAAGGCCGAGGATGCTTTCGCGATCGAACGATCGACACAGAAGATCGTCAACCCGGCCGGGACCGAGAAGCGACGGGCGGCTTTGGTGGCCGAGAGCGAACAACTCATGGCGAAGTCCAAGGCGGCCAACGCCGAGGCCTGCAAGACGATTGACGCGGCGTATGCGGCGTTCGAGAAAACGCTCGCGGCCTGGGCGCCGGAGCAATCGCTCGCGGCCGTGTCGGGCAAACATCCGACGACGGCCCCGACGACCGTTCCGACCACGGCGCCCAGCACGATGCCGGCGGCCGAGGAAAGCGATGTGCCCAAGCCGGTGGTGGATCCGTTCCAGACGGCGGCCGCCAAGCCGCTGGGGGGAATGGATGACGATGAGCCGGTCGTTCCGGCTGCGGCGACGGCCGGGGATGCCGACAAACGCGGCATGACCGAGAACGAGATTCTGCAAATGCGGCTGGCGGTTGCCAAGACTCCCACCAACATCGAGAGCATCGATGCCCGGCTATCGACGCTGTCGGTCTGGAGCCGGCTGCTCCAGCGGCAGTTCCAGCGGCTGGAGTTGAGTGGCGGGGATCGGATTGAGATTGAATACTACGACGAGGTTGGGCCAAACGGCCCGAATCCGCCGGACAAGGCGATCCGTAAAGATGTGGTCGAAGTCGCATCGGATGGTCGCATCGACATCCTCACGCGAGACGGGCAGGAGCCGGCGCAGCAGGTGGTCCTGAACTCGGAGATCATGCTGCGGGTGGAGGACTATGACGCGGATGTTTCCGAGCGGCCGGACACGGTGACGGTGGTGCTGGCGGCCGTGCCGATTCTGGATCAGCGGATGGCGGACTTGCGGGCGGCGGCTACGCCGGCCGCGGCGCCCGCGACGCAGCGGGCCACGCCCGGAGAAACGGGTGATGCCGCGGAGGAGGTAAAGGCCGCGCCGCTCGTGCCGGAAGGAGCGGCCTCGATCAAGATCACGCTTACGGAAACCGGGGCGCACACGGGCATTTTCCAGAAGGTGGTTCCCGTGACCAGGGAGGGCATGATCCGGGATGGAGGCGCTTCGCTGTCGCTGCGGAACGAACAGTCCAGAAACGGGCTGTGCGCGCTGCGGATGGCGTATGTGGATGTCAAGGCGATTCGGCATCCCGACGGTTGGGTGCTGGCCAAGACGGTGGACTGCATCGCCGATGCCGGTGGCGAAGTGGCGGCCGTGAAATATCGGCAGACGCCGCTGGACATGGAAGCCAAGTTGCGGCGGGCCGTCGCGGCCGGCGAGATCGGCAAGATCTATCTCGATCTCGGACTGGCCCGGCGCGGGCGCGAGTTTCTGGCTTCGGCCCAGGCTGACTGCAACGAGGTGGCCAAGGCCGGCGACAAGAGCGGCCTGGCGGAAGAGGCGCTGCATCATTCGTGGCGCATCTATTTCTATGCCGGGTTGCTGGATGAAGCCGTGGCGGCATGCCGCACGCTGATGACCCGCTATCCCAAGAGCGAGTACATCGGCGACGCGATGTTTGCCATGGGCCAGGCCAGCCTGGAACGCGGCGAGAAACAGATCGAGCAGGATGTCGCGGCCGGCGGGAAAGTGGGCATCAACCGCGATCTGACCCGGGCCATTTCGGAATTCGACGATCTCGTCCAACGATTCCCCAGCAGCCCGCTTGCCCCGGAGTCGCTGTTCATGATCGGCCGGGCGAAGATCGCGGCCGGGCAGACCGGGCTCGATGTTTTCGAGCGGCTGGCCAAGCAATATCCCGATTCAGTGCTGGCCGCGAAGGGGCTGGTGAAAGTGGCCGAGTATTACGTGTCCATCGGCGACCACCGGCGGGCGCTGGAATACTTCGGGCGGGTGTTGATCGACTATCCCGATTCGCCGAACCTCGGCGAGGTGCTGCTGCAGAAGGGCATCTGCCAGTACAAACTCGGGCAGAGCGCCGAGGCGTTGCAGACGTTCTATCGCGTGGTCGAGGAACAGAACGCGACGGAACTGGCGGTCAAGGCGCAGAAACACATCAACTTCATCAACCAGAAGCGCGGAGGGAAAGATGAATAGGATAGAAACTCGAAACTCAATATTCAAAATTCGAACCGCGGATCGAATCTTGGAGATCTCAGATTCCAAGTCTCAGATTTCAAATCTCAGATTTCAAATCTCAAATCTCAAATCCCAACTCCCTCTTCTCGCCGTCGCGCTGTTGTTGCTGATCCCCGCGCCTCTCTTTGCCCAGGGGAGGAAACCGCCCGTTGCGGCTCCAGCGCCGGTGGTGAAGAGCACGCCGCAAATCCTCGCCGAAGCCATGGAGGCGCTGCGCGCCAACGATTCCGTGAAAGTGGCGGCGCTGCTCGACGCGGCGAGAGCCCGGCCGGATTTCGCATCGCTGCGGCCGCCGGTGTCGCTGTTCCTTGCCGCGGGCGATCATCAATTTGCCCAGGGCACACAAGAGGCCCAAGACGCCGCCCTCCAACTCTACGGCCTGCCGACCGAACTCTATGGCGACAATCTGCAATCGCCGGATCGCGGTGTCTTGCGCCTGCGGCGCGCCGAAGTGCTGATGCGGCAGTCGCGGATCGAGCAGGCGAAGGAAGAACTCGCCCTGCTTCGCCGCACAACCCAGTCGCGCCGGGCGCTGATATACGGCGACCTGGGCGATGCCCAGTTGCTGCTGTTGGCCAATCAGGCGGATGCCGCCCGTGAGAAATTGTTGTCGCTGGTGGAATCGGAAGATCCCGCGGTGGCCGCGATGGCCATGTTCCACCTGGGCCGGGCCTATGTGCAGCTCAAGCAGACCGACCAGGCCATCGCCACCTTCCGCAAGCTCTGGAACCGCTATGGTGAAACCGAGATGGTCAAGCGGGCGATCTTCCTCGTCGGCCAAATCTATTTCGACAGCGGCGATTTCCTCGAGGCGCGCAAGCTGTACGAAGCCTGCTCCGTGGTCGGGGCGGCCATGCAGACGCGCGTCCGGCCGGGCGATGAATTGATCGTCAAGGTGTACGATTCCAACTACTTCACGCGCACGCGATCGACTGTGGTGAACGCGACGCTGACGGCCTCATCCGGCGACAAGGAAACACTTCGGCTCGAGAAGAATCCGGTGAGCGACCAGCTTTACGTCGGCCGCATCCGCACCTCGCTGGCGATGCCGGTGCTCAACGACGGCGTGTTGCAGGTCGGCGGCGGCGATGTCATCGAACTGAGCTACGGCGAGCAGGGAAGCAAGGTCCACAAGATAAAGGTGGTCGATGACGGGGCCATCAACATCGACAGCGTGCCGCTGGCGGATCCGCCGCCGCGATTCCAGCGCGACATGCCCAGGGCCGACGGCGCGGCAGCGCCGCAACCGCGAGACGAGCGTCCGGTGCTGGCCGCCGGCAAGAGCAGCAGCGGGACGCTCAATCCGGGCTCGCCGGTCTACGTGCAGGTCATCGACGCCGACCTTGAGAAACTGGATATCGTGACCGCCGAGGTCGTCGCCCAGGGCGGCGGCCGGGAAAACGTGGTCACCGTGCGCCTCAGCGAAACCGGCCCGCGCACCGGCGTCTTTGTCGGCAGCGTGCCGACGGCGTCGTCCGGGCCGACGATCACCGCCAGTTCCGAAACCCCCGGCCACCCGGCCTTCAGCGCCATCGACGTCGACGCCAACAGTCCCGC
>JBEKVL010000029.1:0-17169 GCA_049514055.1 Tepidisphaeraceae bacterium
GTCGACGACCTGGTCGAAGGCATCGTGATCCAGCGCAAGGGGACCAACGCCCTCACCGTGCTGGAGGGTGTCCGGGCAAAAATCGACGAACTGAACCAGAAGATCCTCCGCCCACAGGGTGTGGAACTGGTTACAACCTATGACCGCAGCGACCTGGTCCATCAAACCGTGCATACGGTGATGCACAACCTGGTGGAGGGCGCGCTGCTGATCCTGGTCATCAGCGTCATCTTCACCGGCAGCATTCGGGCGGCCATCATCATCTGCCTGGTCATCCCGCTCTCGCTGCTGGCGGCGTTCGTCGTGCTGTACATGATGGACGTGCCGGCCAACCTCCTCTCCTTCGGCGCGGTGGACTTCGGAATCCTGGTCGACGCGGCCGTGGTGATCGTGGAAGCGATTCTCGTTGCCAAGATCGCCGCGCCGCCCGACGCGGACCTGCGCGAGATCACCCGCCACACCAGCGCCAGCCTCGGGCGCCCCATGCTCTTCTCTAAGATCATCTTTATTGTCGCCCTGATTCCCATTTTCACGTTCCAACGCGTCGAGGGACGTATCTTTCGGCCCATGGCCCTGACCATCACCGCGGCCATGGTCGGCGCCATCCTGGCGACACTCACCCTGGTGCCGCTGGCGGCATCATTCCTGCTGCGAGGCGTCAAAGCAGGCCACGAGAACCTCCTCTCCCGCGTCCTGAAGTGGGTTTACGGCCACATCCTCGGCTTCTTCCTCGAATTCAAGGCCGCGGCGCTGGTGCTGACGATTGTGTTGCTGGGTACCGGCGTGCTGCTCGGTTCCCGGCTGGGCACGGAGTTCCTCCCCAAGCTCGATGAAGGCAACATCTGGCTCAGCGTCGAGATGCCTCTTTCCATTTCCAAGGACAAAGCCAAGGAAACCGAGCGCTGCATCCGGCGAATCCTCAAGGATTTCCCCGAATCGCAACAGATCTACACGCAGCTCGGCCGGCCCGATGACGGCACCGACCCCAAGGGCTTCAACAGCATCGAGATCGGCGTCGATCTGCTGCCGCACGAGCGCTGGACCACCAAAGGCGCCGACGGCAAGGTCGTGGACAAGGAAGGGCTCATCAAGCTGATGAACGACCGCCTGCAGCGGATTGCCGGCACCGACTTCAATTTCTCGCAGGTGATCGAGGACAACGTCGAAGAGGCTCTGTCCGGCGTGAAGGGCGAACTGGCCATCAAGCTCTTCGGCGACGACCTCAAGGAGCTGCAAGAGAAGGGCGAGGAAATCCGGCTGGTTCTGGCGAAGATCCCCGGTGCCGCCGACGTCGCGGTCGAGTCGCTCTCCGGGCAGCCGAACCTCACCATCGCGGTCGACCGGGAGGGAATCGCCCGCTATGGCGTCGACGTGCAGACGGCCCTGGCGTTTGTCGAAACCGGCCTGGGCGGCAAGGCGGCGGGCAGCGTGCTGGAGAACCAGCGCCGGTTCGATCTCACCGTACGACTCTCTGAATCGGCCCGCAGCAGCGTCGATCGCATCGGCGACCTGTGGATCGACACGCCGGCCGGGCAGCGCATCCCCATCACCCAACTGGCGAAGGTGAAGACCGAGGAGGGCGCCTCGCGTATCGGCCGCGACAAGAACAGCCGGCGCATCGCCATCAAGTGCGGCATCCGCGGCCGGGACATGGGCAGCCTGGTTGCCGAGGCCCGCAAGGCCGTGGAGGAAAACGTCAAACTCAAGCCGGGCTACTACACCACCTGGGAAGGACAGTTCGAGAACCAGGAACGGGCCACGGCGCGGCTGCGCATCATCGTGCCGCTGTCGCTGTTGGGCGTGCTGATCCTGCTGTCATGGGCGTTCCAACGGATTCGCTACGGCACCCTGATCCTGCTCAACATCCCCTTCGCGTTCTTCGGCAGCATCGTGCTGTTGTTCGCAACACACACAAACCTGTCGGTTTCGGCCATGATCGGCTTCATCGCACTCTCCGGTGTGAGCGTGCAGAACGGCATCGTGCTCGTCGGGCAGTTCAACATGCTGCGACACAAGGGGCTTTCTTTGCGCGACGCGGTCTTTGAAGGCTCCAAGGCCCGCGTGCGCCCCGTTCTCATGACGGCGCTGATGGCGTCCATCGGCATGTATCCGGCCGCCGTGTCCGCCAGAATAGGCTCGGAAGTGCAGCGCCCGCTGGCACTGGTGATCGTGGGCGGCATGCTCTCGGCGGCCGTGCTGACGCTGATCGTGCTCCCGGTGATCTACGAGATGTTCGAGCGTTACTTCCCGGCCAAGGTGACGGTGCCGGAGGGCCTGGTGGAGTGACGCAACCACCCTGGCTCGCCCCGGAACTTTCGCTGCTTGTGAGCCGGAAGCTACCGCGCGCCCGTTGTCGGCCGCTTGGGCCGTGTTGTCGGCCTTGTCGGCGCCTTGCCCGCCATTTTCGGCTCCTCCAGCAGTGCCGCGTAGGCCGTCGCTTCGCAGAAATAGACCTCGCGCGTTTCGGAGGTGATGAAGACCCCGCCCGTGGTGAAGCAGCAGCCCTCGATCTTGTGTCCGCGGATGGGAATGAACATCGGCTGCAGTTTGCGCGCATGGTCCACATCGCCGTCGATCCGGTAAACGTAGAGCCCCGCGTAGGTCAGTACGGCCAGGAGCTTTCCATCATTGCGGATGTCGGCGGCCGTCACCTGGTCGCGGATGCTCAGGTGTCCCAGGTGTTCGAGCGTCAAGGGTTCGTCGGGGGCGTCGAGCGGGAAGCGGTATAAGCCGGCCGGGTGCTGTTTGTTCAGCTTAGAGATCAGATATCCGTAGCCCTGCCAGATGAAGAGCGCCTCGCAGTTCAGGGGGTCGCTGGGGCACCGCAGTTGCCAGCGTCGCTCGATCGGCAGCGGGACTTTCGTGGAGGGGGCGCGCGGGTCGGGCTCGGGGAGGCGGTAGACGTACAGCAGGGGCCGTGTATGCTCGTTGTCGCCGATGTCGCCGATGTAGAGGCGGCCCCGCTCGTCGAGGGCGATGTCCTCCCAGTCGTTGTTGGGGGCGTCGATGAGGAAGCGGTTGACGCAGTCGCCGTTGCGCTGGATGGCGAAAATGGCCGGGCGGTTGCCGTGGTCGTTATGGGTCCAGTAGATGCCCGGGCGTTTTCGGCTCTCGACGACGCCGGAACTCTCGGTGATTTCGGCGGCCCGCATGGTCCCCACCTGCTTGACGGCCGGCGATGTTTCCGGACGATTCTCCGCATTCCGCGGCCAGAACCAATAAACGGCGCCTGCCGCTATCGCAGCGGCGAACAAGCCCGATGCCAGGACCACCAGACGTCTCACCATATTATCGTCATCCTGTTGTTATCAAATATAAAGATCACCATAGCATTCTGCTGGCAGAATGTTTATATTCAAGGTGCTGTAGGGGCGTTTGAACAGACGGGTGTGAGATGCGGCGTGCTTTTACGCTTGTTGAGGTGCTTGTGGTCATAGGGATCATCACGGTCCTCATGGGCATCCTCATGCCGGTCTTGACCAAGGTGCGGAGGCAGGCTGCCCGGACGCAGTGCGCGACCAATCTTCGGACCCTGGCCTCCGGTTATTTCATCTACGCCAATGACAATCATGGACTGAGTTGTCCGGCCCGGCTGCCGGTCGACTGGGCGACCAAGGGTGTCTATTCCCTTGGCGATGGAGACCAGTATCGGCCGCGGTGGTACGAACTGCTGGGCGTCACGATGAAGAAGTATCCCACGAAGAAATTCAACGTCATCCAGGACGACTCGTGGCTGGTGGAGAATCCGCTGTTTCTCTGTCCAACCGTGCCGGACTGGAACAACAGCCGCAACTATCCGTACGGCTACAATTACCAGTTCCTGGGCAATACCCGGCGCAAGCCCAATGGCGAGTTCATCCACTTTCCGGTCAAGACCAGCCTTATCCACGCGGGTTCGACCGTGCTGGCCATGGACTGCCTGGGCACGGCGGCGGGAAAACCCTTGAACCATCGCACGGGCTACTATGCCGACGGTACACACGATATATACGCCATAGGCAACAAGGCGTACATAATCGATCCCCCTCGCCTGACCGCGACGTCCGACTACGTCGAGCCCAACCATCGCGAGCCGCAGAACCGTTCCGCTCCGGATCCCCGCCACGACGGGAAACTCAATGTGGCGTTCTGTGATGGTCATGTGGATGTCATGGCGGTGCAGGACCTGGGCTATGTGGTCAACCCCGATGGCAGTATAAGCGTGAACGCGCCGGGCGCCACCAACCAGCTGTTCTCGGGCACCGATCGCGATGATGATCCGCCGCCGGTCCAATGAGAGTCGCCCGGCAGCGCGGCGCACGAGACTCTGGAGAGACACATACCGAGGCCGGTTCCGATCCGATATTCGACCGGGCCGGCCCAACTGGAGATCGCACCATGGAAGTATCCGTACAAACCAAACAGGCGATTGCCGCCGCCCACGCCCAGACGGTCCTGCGTCGCCAGCACCTGGTGGCGGCCGGCATGGTCGCGGCCATCGTGGCCGGGGTCGGCCTCATCGTGCTGGGCGGGTGGTTCCTGTTCCGCAAGCCCGCGCTGGCCCGGCTGAATGCCGACACGGCCACGCTCGCCCGGTTTGTCGCCACGGACACGTACCTTAATCTGCCTTTGGAGCGGCAGGATCCGTACATGAAGGTTCTCAAGGAGCGGGAGGACAGCCTCGACCTGCAGAAGTCGTTCACGGAAGGCAGGATCACCGAGGACGAGTACCGCAATGCCCGCCAGGAGGCGTGGTACTGGCAGCAGATCAAACGTTCCGAGAAGTGGGCCGCGCTGCCAACTCCCGAGGCCAAGGTTGCGTACCTCAACGAACTGATTGGAAAGAAAGAGAAGGACATTCATCCGGGCTCGGCGTTGCCGGATGTGCCCAAGCCGGACAAGGCGGCCGGCGCGCTGGACAAGGCGCCCAAGGCGGGCAAGGGCAAGAAGATCAAGGCCCCGAAGACCGATGACTCGCTGGGCATCAAACGGGACGATTCGTTTGAACGCATTCGCATCAACCGCTGGCCCAAGGAGTCGCGCGATCGCTGGATCGCGTTCCACCGTGCCTACAAGGACCAGAAGAAGGTGTACGACGCCGCGATCGCGGTGAAGGCGGCGACGGCGGCGACAAGACCCGCCGACGGGGCCGGGAAATGATGGCCGGCGCGGCGATATCTCGGGCCGATCGCGGCAAGCGTGGACGGTGCGTGCGTGGCATCGTCTTCAGGCGGCACGATGACGCCACCGGGTGTTTCGTTTTCGGCATCTGGTATACTGCGAATGTTCCGCGCGGGGTTCGCCGGGCGAACCCGGCGGGGTCGCGCGGCACGGCTGTGTCCGCTGATGCGGACGCACGCATTGCGCAATGATGACCGAGTGATCGCGGCCATGCCCAGTTTTCTGAACCCCATCGCCGCCGCCATTGCCGCCGCTGTCGCGGTGCCGCTTCTCCTTGTCCTCTATTTCCTGAAGTTGCGCCGCCGCGAACTTGATGTGTCGTCCACGCTGCTCTGGAGAAAGGCGATCCAGGATTTGCAGGTCAACGCGCCGTTCCAGCGCTTGCGCCGCAATCTCCTGCTGCTCCTGCAACTGCTGCTGCTGCTGGCGCTGATATTCGCGCTCTCGCGGCCGGTCGTGAATCACACGGCTTCGGCCGGAAGACTGTCGGTGATCCTCATCGACCGGTCGGCGTCCATGTCGGCCACCGACATGCCCGGCGGCAGGTCGCGGCTGGATGAGGCGAAGAAGAAGGCGAGTGAACTGGTCGACTCACTGCCGCGCGGCGCGATGGCGATGGTCATCGCCTTTGATGACGGCGCCGATGTTGTCCAGGCGTTCACCACCGATCCGGTGCTGCTGAAGAACGCCATCGATTCCATCAAGCCGACCCAACAAGGTTCGTCGCTCAGGACGGCCTACCAGCTTGCCGAGGCCAGGTCGCTGGCGTTCTTCAGCGACCAACTGCGAACCGAGAAAGAGGGCCCGGAGATCTGGCTCTACTCGGATGGCCGGATCTCCGACCGGGACGCCCTGGCGCTGAAGTCCGCGCGGCTTCGGGAGATGGTGGTCATCGGCTCGGACAAGGCGGCCAATATCGGCATCGTGGCCCTGGCCGCCAAACGCAATTTCGACCGCCCCAACGAATTGCAGGTGTTCGCCCGCCTGGTCAACTACGGGCCGGAGATCGCCGAGACCGCCATTCAGCTCAGCGTGGACGGGGCGATCACGCCCGGCGGCGTGCGCCGGGGTGTCAAACTGTTGCCCGAGCGATGGTCCGAGGAGCAGCGGAAGGTTGCCGAGAAACAGGACCGGACGATCGGCAACGGCGGCGTGGAGTTCAACATCGACCTGCCGCGCGGCGCGGTGGTCAAGGTGGAGCTGAAGGAACTCAAGGACGACGTGCTGCTGGCCGACGACTCGGCGCAGATTGTCGTGCCGCCACCGCGGTCGCTGAACGTGCTGCTCGTATCGCGCAAGGGCAATTTCTGGCTGGAGCGGTTCGTGCAGAGCGCGGGGCTGCGCAACCCGGGGCAGATGGTCCCCGACGCCTACGAGGAGAAGATGAAGGACGCGCAGGGGCTGGCCCGCGAATACGACGTCATCATCTTCGATCGCTATCAGCCCAGGGGCCTTCCGCCGGCCGGCAATTTCATCTTCTTCAACGCCGTTCCGCCGTTCAGCAAGCTCAAGGTTGTCGAAGACGCACAGGGCGTGGTGACACTGAAGGACCAGGCCGTGCTGGACTGGGACCGGAGCCATCCGCTCCTGAAGAACCTCAACCTGCGTTTTGACTGTCTGGAGACGCTGAAACTGGAAGTACCCGTCGAGGCGCAGACGCTGATTGAAGGAAAACGCGGGCCGCTGCTGGTGCTCTATCGCGAGGGGCGCCATACGCATCTGGTGTTGCCATTCGATGTGCAGGAAACGAACTGGCCGACCAAGCCGAGTTTTCCGGTGTTCCTGGACAACTGTCTGCAGTTTCTGGCGCTGGGTTCGGACATGGACGTGCGGCAGTCGTACCGGCCGGGCACGGCCATTCGCATTCCCCGGTTTTCGCTTCAGGCCGCCGGGGCGAATCTGAAGAGCATTCGGGTTACAGGCCCGGGCGATTTTTCGCCGGTCGAGGTGCCGATTCCGGACGCCGGCGACTTTGCCCTGCCCGCGCTGCCGAAGGTTGGCGTCTACACCCTGGATCCGCCGGTGCCGCAATACGAGAAGATCGCCGTCAACCTGCTGGATGAGAACGAGAGCAACGTGCTGCCGGTGAACAAGGCGCCCGGCGGCGCAAATGGCGGGGCGGAGGTGGTGCAGGCGGGCGCTTCGGGCAAGTCGCGCATGGAACTGTGGTGGTGGCTGGTGGCCGCCGGGGCGATTCCGCTGTGCCTGATCGAGTGGTGGGTGTATACGCGGCGGGTGCATCTGTGAGCACCAGCCCTGTCGAGGCAATCCTCGATTTGCCAGCGCATTGAATCCAAGTGCTCGCGCACGGAGCCGCCGGGGGTGAAATCGCGGCTGAAGATCTGCGGAATCCAGCGCCAGCCGCTGTGCTTGAGGAAGCGCAGCGACGTATCGCGATCGGGAGAAATGTGGAAGGCCGACACCTCGTAGCCCACGTCGCGCCAGCGCGACAGATAGTGTTCGAGGCCGTGGGTGTGATCGACGCCCCAGAGATGCCGGACGAGGGTGAGCTTCGTAGGGAAACTCATGGGGAGCCAGTGACCTGGGTGGGTGTCATGGGATGCGTGGAGTTCAGCAGGGCGTCAGTCTGACGATCAGGGCATCAAAGCCGTTGGATCGGTGGTAGGCCGCTTCGCGCTCGATGTGCTCCCGGGTCTCCAGCACCGTAATCTCCGCCACGCGCTGCGTGGGCGCCAGAAGCAGACCGCGAACGATCAAACGGGCGTGCGGCTCGAGCGCCGTGGCCAGTTCCCTGGCAACCAACCCCTCCACCTTGGCGATCACCTCGGGTTGTTTGGCACGCTGAAAGAACGGCTGGATGATGGCGCGATAGTCGGTGTGTTCCGGCGGATCGGTCTCAATGGGCAACTGGCGTATCGTGCGGACCTCTTCTTCCGACGGAATCGGCACGCGGAACGGCGCGTCCGAGCTGAATGTCCTCCAATCCTTCGCGGCCTCGCGCACGTCCGCGTGGCGCAGGATCATGGGAACTATCTCGCCCTGAAACGGGCATTGGAGCACGCCGTCCTTGTTCCGCGCCTCGCCAAATGGATCGAGTAAATCGGGGATATCGCTCATGACTTGCACCCGGTAAGCCGTGGGAAGGGATTGCCCATCACTCGGCGTTTGGCGATCCGCAAGGCAATTGATGCTTGATACACCTAACTTCGTGCAGATCGTAGCGCGGCTGGACCAACCAGGCAAACTGTTCTCCGCACCCCGCTGCGACAGGCCGGCCAAATTCCAAATCCACTTGCCCCTCCAGACGATCGCATGTTTTCAGCAATTGGAGAAGACACTTCGGTACGCGCACATGCGTAGCCCCTTATTTTCCAATGTCGCGCGACTGCGCCTCCGACTGTATTACCGTACGGCCATAGCTGTAGACCCAGTAATAATACTCGTTGCTGGTGTCATCCGTCTGGCCGGCGATGTGCTGGAGCTTGATCGTCAGACTGCTCTTACCCTTGGTGTAAACAACCGGGATCTCGTAGTCGCTGTCTCGGAACGCCGTCTCGGGCGTGGCCGCCAGATCGCAGACATACCACGGCGCATCAGCGATCAACCGGCCGTCCACATAGACATCCGTCCGCTGCACGTTGCTCCGGTTGCGGTTGACGCGGCGGCGAAGCTTCACGCCGTCGTTGGCCGGGTCGATCTTCACTGTGAACTCACTTGTTCCCGCGAACGCCCGGCCATCATCCGTCGTCATTGCCACGCGTGCGTCCTGCTCCATCCGGTCGTACGCGCTGGCCGTCACACCGGACCATTTCTCGCCCGATACGCGGTACGCATGGGCTTTCTCGCTGTCCGGTTTGCCGACGTCGAGTTCGTCGGTAAACTTCAGGTTGCACTCGCCCGGTTTGTCGAGGTAGTACCAGACGACGAAGTCCGTCTTCTGCCCGTGGTCCGGGCCGCCGCCGCAGTTGCTGTGCTCGTAGCGGATGTCGATGGATGAGTCGAAAACATACGGTTCGGCGAGGTAAAGCCGATAGCCGCCCTGGTAACCGTTGACCAAGCCGCCCCAATAGGGTTTCTGGATCGCATAGCCGCCCCAACCCTGGTTGTGGTCATCCTCGGTGCCGTCGCCGTGGATCTGCGGCGTGCGCGAGCCGTCGATGAACGTGAATTCATCGCCATCCATGTTGTATCCGACGCTGTACATCGTCAGACCGACGACCTTGCCCCGGCCGCGCGTCTTGAACGCCTGCGAGAACGGGGCCTTGTCCGGCGAAATATCAACGGTGCGTTTGGCGCAGAAACAGCCGCTCTCGCCGGCGCGGTACGCAAGCAGTTGTGGCGAAGCGGAAACAGCATCGAACTCCATCCGCGAAATCGGCGTCTGGCTCTGGTTATCAATCTCCATGTGCGCCCGCGACCAGTAGGGCATCGGCCAGTACGTGTAGCACCGTCCCGTCCTGGCATCAAACCCGAACATGAGCGTCGCCAGCGTCTTGCCGGAGACATCCTCGGTGCCGATCGTGTCGCCACCGGCGCCGAAGAAGGAAGAGATGGGCATATCAACGGCCGGGGTCTTCTGATCGTCCCAGGTAATGCGAAGGCGGGTATGGAAAAACGTGTCCCTGGACCATGGTTCCAGTTTCAGACGCAGCGCAGTGATCGCCCCCTGGCCGGACAGATCGAGCGCCGTCTTGGTTTCCCCAGGCGCGAGCGTGAGCGCCGTCGTGTGTGCCGCGCCATCCACGGGCTGCTTCGGGTCTTCGCCAGTGCGATCGAACTGCGCCCGCACGGCCGGGGAATCGACTCCCATGCCTTTCCACGTTTCCACGGACGCGCCCGGCGGATACTTGAGGTAGGTGTACTGAAACCAGGTAGCGTCGTAGTGCTTCATGCCGGCCGCGTGCCAGGCCGTGATCTTCAGGCGTTTCTTGAAGGGCAGCGGGTAATAGAGCACGGCGAACGCGCCGGGTCCGTTGTCCCATTTCCGCTCGTCGAAGTAGGCCAGCGGCGGCGAGAACGGGGCCTTGTATGTGCCGCCCTTGCCGAAGAACGCTGCAAAGGTCATGTCGATCCGCGGTTTGGCATCATCGTCGAAATAGTAGCGGATGTGGACT
This sequence comes from Tepidisphaeraceae bacterium, assembly GCA_049514055.1. Classification (GTDB taxonomy): domain Bacteria; phylum Planctomycetota; class Phycisphaerae; order Tepidisphaerales; family Tepidisphaeraceae; genus JANYKD01. The sequence continues at coordinate 10,236 of JBEKVL010000029.1, forward strand.
TCCTCATTCGGGAACTTGGTGTGCTTCGAGAAGACGTTCATCTGCTGCCGGCAGAGGCAGCCTGGGCCCATCTCGTCGAAGAAGACGTATTCGCCGTTGTCCTCATAGCGTTTGAAGAACCCGGAGCGGTTTTCACCGGCCGGGTCGTAGGTGACAAACTGCTTCGTCTGCGTGCCGTTCGGCAGGAACACGGGCAGCAATTCCAGTTGCCGCATCGCGTCGAATCCGACGGGACATTCACCCGCGCCCGTCGGCAGGCCAGGTCCGATCATCAATGTCGCAACCATGCAGACGCGCAAAAACATGGGAATCCTCCGGTTCATCCCGTGGTGTTACCCCCGGCATGAGCCGGCCGTTGCCACGGGCGAATCCGCTGGTTCCGGGGCCGGAGAATTTCCTCAAGTGCGTGCGATCGCCGCAGTGGACGGGATGGGGCATGCGAGGGTTAACCGTATGACCAAGGGCGCGCGGTGATATCCGAGAACCACTCCACCCGCTTTTCCCAGTACACCTGTCCGGTTATAGATGATGGGCATGGAGTTCGAAGTTTGACTGGGTGGAATGACTCGGGTGCTGGCGGAGTTCACCCGCTTGCTTCAGGAGCACGCCGGGACGAACGAGGTGGAAACCAGGGTGCTGTCAGGCATGTTGGCGGGCCGCGATCACTGAACCGTCCTATCGACCACCAGGATCTTAAATGTCCCGGGAATTGGCGTGGGGCGGCCGCCCGGGCGAGTGCCATTGGCCGGTGCAGGCCGCATGTCCGCCGTCGGCAGATATATCCGGCCCGTGTGGCCATCAACCGCCATCGTCTTTGCGCCCGGCGCGGTCTTGAGCGTCTGAACGGTAGTGAACTTGTCGGGTGCGGTTTCGCGGATGACCCAGAGCGTACCGTCGGCACAACTCGCCAGAGCCGTCCCGTTATCAAAGGCCGTTGCATCCACTCCGACACCGATGGGCAGATCCGCAAGGATCGAACCGTCCTTGCTGCTCATCACGATCATCTTCTGATTCCGGCAGCCGACAAACAACCGCCCCTTGGCGCGGTCCATGGATAACCCCGTGGGAGCTCCGCCGGGCGCCGTGGACCATCGCGCAACGACCTTCAGCGCCTTGGTGTCGACGGCGACGACCTCGTTCTTGTCCGTGAGGTTGACGTAGGCCCGGCCCTGTCCATCGGCCACGAGAAACTCCGGCTTGCCTCCGAGCGCCACACTGTCCGCCTTGCCCGCTTTGGGGTCCACGTCGGCGGCAATGGCAATCAGGACATTGGCATCCCCGCACGAGACCAGCACACGGCCGCTGGCCGCGTCGTAGATGATGCCGTCGGCATCGTCCGCAGCCGCGATCTTGCCGAGAACCTCGTAGGTCTGCAGGTCGAAGATCGTCACCGATCCGCCCTCCTTCCCATCGGAGACAAATCCCCTTTTGACAGCGGGCACAAGCGCAACGCCATGTGTCCGGGTGCTCTTGGGAATGTCACCCAGCGTCTTGCCGGTGGCTGCATCCACAATGATCGTGTGGCTGGTTCGAGTAAGGAAAAGTCGTTCGCCCTTGTCATCAAGCGTGGCGTAGTCCCATCCTCCTTCGCCTCCGACCTTCAGGGTAGCGGCCAGTTTGTACGGCTCGGTTTCGGCCGCATATCCCAAAGGCGCAGCGACGATGACAAGAACGAAAGCGACAGACACCAACGAGAACGAGCAGAAGAAGCGTTTTGCCATGGGGATTCTCCAAACGGCCCGCGAACCAGCGGCGGCGACAGATTCCAGGTGACGTTCTCTCACCGTAATCCGCCGACGACGGACGTCGCAATCCAAACCACGATCCACCGAATCATACAGCGACTGCATGAAAGCACCATGAACGGGGTCTCGGGCATGAACGCAGATCAGTCAGTTCCTTCTTTCCCCACCCCGGGCACATACAATATTCACATCCCCCGCTTCATGCTTACGCTGATCTGCCTCTTGCCCTTTCTTGCCCAACTCCGTGGAAACGACTCCTGGAAGTTGGATACGTTCATCGTGGTCAAGGCCAGCGCCCGTGATCCGCAGCGGCAGCAGGAGCTGGCGGCGGCGCTGGCTGCAGCACCCCCCGAGTTCCTGAGTCAGGTGGACACGTTCTTCTGGCGTTATCATTGACGACGAAACCCCCACCTCCTGATTGCCTTCACCCCGGATTTTCCTGCAACTCCGGCATCGCCATGGGTGTATGTTCAACAGAGGGCCAATATGAATACTGCCCGTGTCAGCAAGAAGTGGATTGCGTGTCTCCTGTTGATGGTTATCGCCACCGCGGCGACCGGTCAGCAATACCAGTTCCAGATCGATCAGCCCTCCAGCGGGGGCAGCGCCCAGCTCGGCGTGAATGCCACCACCGACGGCACGCTCATTGGCAACTACGACGGCACAACCAACCCGACCGGCACCCGCACCAAGCCGGTAAGTTCGTTTTTGAGTGCTGGTCCCGGCCCCACCGAGAATCTCCCGGTTCCTGTTTCGCACATGGATCCCAATGCCAACGGCAACGTGGTCTTCTCCCCGAGCGGCAGTTTCCAGATGATCTTCGATACCGTCAGCGGTTCCGTGACGCTCGCCGGTTTCACAACGAGCCTGCTCGGTGGCAACTCGGCCAGCATCCCTGTGAACGCCGCCCTCAGCTTCAACCAGTTCAAGACCGCCAACCCGGCCAATTGGTATCCTGCTACGTCCACCGCAATCTCCCTGGGCAACGCCACCGTGTCGCTGCTGTCGGCCACACAGACGGCCGATCCGGCCGTTGGCACACTCGCGCCCATGGGCGGCGATCTCTACAGTTTCAGCGTCACCCCGACGGTCATCCTCGAGGCCAAGGTTGATCTCCAGGGCAGTTCCATGGATATCCCGAGTAACCCCATGCCGTTTCCTCTCCAAGGCAGTGTTACGCTCTCCGGGAACACGGCGACGCTCGTTGAAAGTGCCCCGGTCAACCTCAGCGACAGCACATCTCCGAACCAGTTGATGAGTCCCGTGCCTTACGATCTCCCGGCCACCACCGGAACGGGTCCTTCGCATGTCATCCTGAATCTCACCCTCAGAACCACCCAGACGACCGTTACCGGCACGCAGAACCTGCGCGCCGCAGGCACCGTCATGCTCCCGGTGTGGACGGGGGCCAGCGCCCAATCCTCCGCCTGGTCCTCGCCCGACAACTGGTCCGCTACCGTCCCCAACGCTGCCAACGCCGTCGCGCACTTCTCGACCTCGACCGCGCCGCGTGACGTCACGCTCGACATCCCAGTCACAGTCGGAACGATCGAGTTCAGCGCCGACCAGCCGTACACCGTCTCCGGCCCCCACCCCATCACCTTCTCCAGCAGCGGCTCGGCCACGCTCAGTGCCATCGCCGGCCCGTCCACTGGCCACACGATCGCCGCTCCTCTGGTGGCCCAGTCGAACCTTGACATCGACATCGCCGCCAGCACGGCCCTCAACCTGCCCCAGGGTCTCACCATCGCCCCCGCCATCACGGTTGCCAAGACCGCCGATCCCGGCACCCTCCACCTCGGTCCCGTCATCATGCAGAGCCCTTCCTCGCTGCTGAGCATCGCCTCCGGACAGACCACCATCGCCCGACTCGACTCCGGTCAACTGCAAATCGGCAGCGGTGCCGCCGTCACCCTCGACCCGGGCGCTTCGCCCAGCATCCTCGATGGCCTGAATCTTCAGGGTTCCGCCACGTTTGACCTTTCGGGCAACGACCTCATCCTCAAGTACACCGGCCTCTCTCCCTATTCCACGTTCGCCCAGTTCATCGCGCAGCGATCGATATTCACGTCCGAGGCCTCTCCCGGCGCAACCGCGGCCGTCGCACTCGTGGACAACGCCATGCTCCACCTGGCGACCTGGCGCGGACAGAGCATCTCCGACGGCGTCAACTTCAGCCAGTTGCTCCTCGTCAGCACCTGCGCCGGCGATAATAACCTTGACGGCGTCGTGGATGCATCCGACTACTACAACGTGATCGCCAACATGGGCAAGACCAACGCCACATGGTTTGATGGCGATATGGACGGAGACGGTGTCGTTTCGGCCGCCGACTTCGCCATCGTCACCCGGAACATGGGTGCGGGAGCGGCCTTGCCTGCTTCTTCGGCTGCCGATGTCGTATCCGCTGGTGTCGTAAGCGTTCCCGAGCCGGCCGGTCTTGGCCTGCTCGGCATGGTCGCTCTCTCGTTGTTGTACCGCCGGCGTCACACGAAGCATCGACCGTCGATATTCCTATGAACCATCACCCTTCCGATCACCGATTATTGATTGCTGGCTACTGATCGTCAGGGGAATTTCCTCGGCCTGCGGGTAGACTCCTCGTGGGCTGGAATGACTTCCCGGTGCGTCCGGGCGCGTGCCTGTCCACCGCAAGCGGTGTTGCCCGCTCGCGGACACGGCTTGCGGCAGACAAGCCGCGGCGCCAAAGGACCGATTCCGGGAAGTCATGGTGATTCCGTGCCGCACGCCAACGAAGGCCGATTCTGGTGCCGAGGCACCGGTGAAGGAGCAGAACATGCGAGTGGTTTGCCGAGGACTGTTGATCCTGTGCCTGGCCGGTGTCAGTGCCATCGGTCAGGAAGTCTACAAACCGTCTCCGACGGAACTTCGCGAGGCTTATGAGCGTGCGAGTGAGATGCGGACCATCGGCAATGGCCGCGTGTTCCTCGCGTCGGTCGAGGCCAACTGGGCGGCCGACGGGGCGAAGTTCTGGTATCGCAACGACCTGGCCGAAGGCAAGCGGGAGTTTGTGCTGGTGGACGCGGCCGGTGGAAAACGCGGGCCGGCGTTTGACCATGCGAAACTCGCCGCGGCGCTGGGCAAGGCATCGGGGAAGAAAATCGACGCCGAGCGGCTGCCGTTTGACCGGATCTCGCTCATTGGCGGGGGGCAGGCCGTGGCGCTGGAAACGGGCGGGAAAAAGTGGAAGGTCGCCCTGGATACATATGAGTGCAAGGCGTACGACGGCACGATTGCCGGGCCTGAAAGCCGGCCGGCCGACCGGCGGCGCGGGCGGGCGGACGACCGGCGCGCCGTCGGGCCGCGCGATGGTGATGTGGCCTCGCCGGATGGCAAGTGGATCGCGTTTGTGAAGGAGTTCAACCTGTACCTCCGCCCGAAAAGCGGCGGCGAGGCGGTGAAACTCAGCACGGCCGGCGTGTCGGGCAACGCTTTCGGCGGCATCATCTGGTCGCCGGACTCGAAGACGATCGTCGCCCATCGGATCGAACTGGGCGACCGCAAGGAAGTCTACCTGATCGAGTCCTCGCCCAGGGGCGGCGGGCCGGCCAGGCTGCAATCGCACGTCTACCCCCGGCCGGGCGACAAGTTCAACGTCTGGGAGATGTGGCTGTTCGACGCCGAATCGCACAAGGCCACCAGGGCCGACACCGACCGCATCGACTTTGGCGAATCCCCGGCCGTCCACTGGCGCGACGGCGGCAAACGGTTCACCTTTGAGCGTACCGACCGCGGCCACCAGCGGTTTCGCATCATCGAAGTGGACGCGGCCACCGGCAAGACGCGTAACCTGGTCGATGAGAAAACCAATACGTTTATCTGCGGACTGAAACACTTCACCTACTACATGGAAAACGGCAGGGAGATCATCCGGGCTACGGAGAAGGATGGCTGGAATCACCTCTATCTGGTCGACGGCGAAACCGGGCAGGAGAAGAACTGCATCACTCCGGGCGAGTGGCCGGTGCTGGGCGTCGAGCGCGTGGACGAGCAGAAGCGGCAGATCTGGTTCCGCGCCGGCGGCGTTTGGCCGGAGCAGGATCCGTATCATGTTCACTTCTGTCGCGTGAACTTCGACGGCACGGGTTTTGTGCGGCTGACGGCCGGCGACGGCACGCACCGCATCCGCTATTCGCCGGATGGAAAATACTTCATCGACAGCTACTCGCGCGTGGACCTGCCGCCGGTGAGCGAGCTTCGCAAGAGCGAGGATGGCGCGCTGGTGTGCGTGCTGGAGAAGGCCGACGTTTCACTGCTGTTGGCGACGGGCTGGAAATATCCCGAGCGGTTCACGGCCAAGGGCCGCGATGGCAAGACCGACATCTACGGCATGGTGATCCGCCCGCGGAACTTCGATCCCAGGAAGAAATATCCGGTGATCGAGTACATCTATGCCGGCCCGCAGGATTCGTTCGTCACCAAGTATTTCCACCCGTTCAACCGCGACATGCACGAACTGGCCGAACTGGGCTTCATCGTGGTGCAGTGCGATGGCATGGGCACGAGCAATCGCAGCAAGGCGTTTCACGATGTCTGCTGGAAGAACCTGGGCGATGCGGGCCTCCCCGATCGCATCGCCTGGATCACGGCACTGGCGGCCAGGGACGCGAGCTTGGACATCTCGCGCGTGGGCATCTTCGGCACGTCGGCCGGCGGGCAGAGTTCGACGGGCGCAGTGCTCTTCCACGGCGAGTTCTACAAGGCGGCCGCCTCAAGCTGCGGCTGCCACGACAACTGGCTGGACAAAGCCTGGTGGAACGAGCAGTGGATGGGCTATCCCGTCGGCCCGCATTACGCGGCCCAGTCGAACATCACCAACGCCGCGAAGCTCAAGGGCAATCTGTTGCTGATCGTGGGCGAACTGGATCACAACGTCCCGCCGGAATCGACGTTCCGGCTGGCCGATGCGCTGATCAAGGCCAACAAGAACTTCGAGCTGGTCGTGCTGCCCGGGTCGGATCACACCGATGGCGGCCCGTTTGGCCGGCACAAGCGGCAGGATTTCTTCGTGCGCTCGCTGCTGGGCGTGGAGGCACCGGGGGGGACTTAGGGCCTGTTCGGGATTGTTCGGAGTTCACGCTTTAGCGTGTCTTATGGGTGTTGCCACCTGAAGACACGCTAAAGCGTGAACTCCGAACGGATCTACCTGCCCGGTGGCGTCAGTTCGT
>JBEKVL010000030.1:0-17047 GCA_049514055.1 Tepidisphaeraceae bacterium
CCTTGGGCGAGGGCATGAGGCCCTTGGGACCGAGGACTTTACCGAGCTTGCCGACGAAGCGCATCATGTCCGGAGTGGAGATGGCGACGTCGAAGTCGGTGAAGTTGTCCTTTTCGATTTCCTGGACAAGGGTCTGGCCGCCGGCCTTGATGGCGCCGGCCGCCTTGGCCTGGTCCGCGAGGTGGTCGGGGCAGAAGCAGACGACTCGCTTCATGGCGCCGCCGACGCCGTGAGGCAGGGAGATCGAGCCGCGGATCATCTGGTCGGCCTGCTTGGCGTCGATGCCGAGGGAGATGATAAGTTCGATGGACTGGTCGAACTTGGTGGGCTTGAAGGTCTTGACGATGTCGACCGCCGCGTCCACCGGGAGGGCCTTGCCCTCGGGAACCTTCTTGACGTCTTCCTTGTAACGCTTGGATCGTGTGATGACTAGAGCCATAAGCTCGTTCGCTCCTCTGGTGGAAGAAAGCCTCCGCCGAAGCTCCCACTGTTTCGGGCCGTGGTGTGCCCTTTGTTCATTGGTTGCCAGTGGCCTGTTGTCAGTTGCCAGTGGCCGCGGGCGACACGCCCACCCTACGACGCCTTTCGACGTCTGTTGCCGCCGCGACGTTCCGCGGGGGCTGTGACTTTCGTGATCAGGAACACGTCGATAATGTGGTCTGTGAAGTCGGCTTCCTCTTCAGCGCCTCGGAACTTCGGCTCCACAATCAGCAGCGTGCGTCCGCCCGGATACAACAAAGCAAACTCTCGCGACAGAACATCCACCGTCTTGCCATCACCTGTGTGAAGGGTGAACGGCTGGAACGGTTGCTGATCGAGAATGGCTTTGATCCGATCCGGACTCATTATCGTTCATCCTTCAATGTCGATGCCCATGGATCGCGCCGTGCCCGCCAGAACTTTGGCGGCGGCATTTTCGTCGAAGCAGTTGAGGTCCTTGACCTTCTGCTTGGCGAGTTCCTTGACCTGGGCCATAGTGAGCTTGCCGATCTTGGTCTTGTTGGGTTCGCCCGAGCCTTTTTCGGCCTTGACGGCCTCCTTGAGGATGACCGAGGCCGGGGGGCTCTTGACTTCGAACGTAAAGGTGCGGTCCTTGTAGACCGTCACCAGCACGCCGACGACCTTGCCCTTGAGGGCGGCCGTTGCGGCGTTGAACTGCTGGATGAACTGGCCGGGGTTCACGCCATGCTGGCCGAGTGCCGGACCAATCGGGGGGGCCGGGGTGGCAGTGCCGCCGGGCGCCTGGAGCTTGAAAACGCTGGTGATTTCCTTCTTGGCCATGGCTGAAAACCTTACTCAATAATCCGCACATCAATCTGCCGCCTGGGCCGGGGTTGGCCGGCGGCAAGATCGGACGGGACGAGCTCATTTTGAGGCTCAACCTCCACATCCTCAATCGATCCGACCGTAGCGGCGATGATATTGTCGTCGTCGCGACGGGCGGTTCCCGCAACCCACGAGACCAGCTTATAGACCGGGACCGTGAGGAGCGAAAGAACAGCAATACTAACGACCGCGGCCAGGATTGACAAGACCAGCAGCAGAATTCCCGGAACAGCGGCCAGGGCGACCAGGGATTTGGCCCAGGCGGGGAGGGAGGTGATGCCGCCTTTGATGCCGGTATAGCGGTTGTAGTAGTGGAAGATGCGTTGCACGGGAGAATGGTATTGGGGGGAGGAGGGGAATGCAATTATTGGATTGGTCGGTGGTCTGTGGGAATCGGTGATCGGGTGGGGGACGAGTGCGGAATGATCGAGTGTGGAATGTGGGAGCGGTGGGGCCAATTGACGACAACGGGCAACGTGCGTTAAATGGGGGCGTCGCCTTGGCGATTGACCGATGGACTGTGCGTTATCAATTCGCAGGAGTATTTGCTTGACACTTGTCAACGGCAGGGTATAGTTATGTCGATATCAGTACCGAGGCACCAAAGCCTGTAACTTTTTGCCGGGTCAATCCGGCCGAAGGAAGCTGATGCCGATATCAAGACCGAGGCACCCGAAGCCTGCTATCGAGAAGGCCGTCCAATATGCCGAGCAACTGGGCTGGCGCGCGGTTCTATCCAACGGACATGTCTGGGGACGGTTGTTCTGTCCATTCAGCACACGCGACGGGTGCATTATCAGCGTGTGGTCGACACCGAGGAATCCAGAGAACCACGCCCGACACATCCGCAAGGTTGTGGATGCGTGTCCTCATCGGCCGGGCACGGAAGATGAGGCAGTGAGCAAGTAGTCACCATGAAGGACGCGATCCGTCCATCCTGTGAGCAAGAGCACGATTTCGCGTTGATCGTCGATGGCGTCGGCGAGTTGACGGAGTCGGTCGAGGATGCCCTGTTTAGCGCGGGGTGTGACGACGCGACCCTGAGCATTCAATACGGGTTGCTGTACATGGAGTTCAGCCGGGCGGCGAAGTCGCTGAAAGATGCGATCATCAGCGCGATTCGGGACGTACGGAAAGCGGGTATTGGCGCGACGGTGCTTCGCGTGGACGAGTGCAATCTGGTGACGGCGTCGGACATCGCCAGGCGGATCGGGCGCAGCCGGCAACTGGTTCACCAATACATGACCGGACAACGGGGGCCGGGGGCGTTTCCGCCACCGGAGTGTCACCTGACTGATCATGCACCGCTTTGGGCCTGGTGTGCGGTGAGTTTCTGGCTGGTGCAGAACGACCTGATACGGCCGGAAGAAAGCTGGAACGCGGAGGTCGTCAAGACGATCAACCAGGTATTGGAATCGGGGAGACCACGGCAGCCCAACCGCGAATTGCTGGAAGAAATCACGCGCGAGTTGCAGGTCCATGAATAGTGTTTGCCCTTTGAGGCAACCGAATTCGTGCTGGCACAGACAGGCACCCGATCGAGCATCGTATGCACATCGATCTTGTCAGCGATTGACGGGCGCTTCGGCGACCAGCACCGCACCGACCGAACTTGGGGGGAGCGAACTCTTTATCAATCCACTGGCGAGCCTGTAGTGGTGTTTATCGCAGAAGATCGTCGATGCCGGAAGTGGTTGCAGCAGAAACACGTTCGTTGTGTTGTGGGATCGCAGGAGAAGTTGGAACGGTTCAAGGGTTCAAGAGCCCAAGAGCAGACGAAGACGTGGTCGATGGATCGACCACGCCGGAGGATTCGAGTTCATACCTGTTGACTGACCGATCAGATCTTTTCGATCTGCCAGTGCTCGAGTTCAAGCGGAGTGGAGCGGCCGAAGATGGTGGTCATGATGCGGACCATGCCCTTGTCGGGGAGGATGTCCTCGACCTCGCCCTCGAAGTTGATGAAGGCGCCTTCCATGACCTTGATCTTGTCGCCCTTCTTGTATTCGGTCTTGAGGGTGGGCTCGTCGGCCGGGCGCTCGGCCTCTTCGAGCATCTTGGACTGGTCCTTGGGGGACATGGGTGTGGGCTTGCCGTTGGAGCCGATGAAATCGCCGACGCCGTCGGTCTCCTTGATCATGAACCAGACGTTGTCGGGGATCCGGCCATCCTTGTCGAGTTCGAGCTCGATGAAGACGTATCCGGGGTAGAGTTTGCGGTCGGATTCGCGGCGGACGCCGGCCTTCTGGGTACGGACGCGCTCCTTGGGAACGAGGACGCGGCCGACGTGCGTGGCCAGACCCTCGATCTTGACCTTTTTGTCGAGTTTCTCTCGAACCTGGTCTTCTTTGTTGCTCGCGACTCGGAGGACGAAGAATTGCATGGGTAGTCCAAACAGTTAACCCAGCGGACCGACCTTGAGTATGCCGATCAGCTTGAAGAGATATCCGAACAACAAATCATACACAAAAAGAATGGCCGAGATCAGGAACATGAAGATAATCACGACTTTGGTGGAACCGATGAGTTCGCGGCGGTTGGTCCAGTTGACCTTGGCCATTTCCTTTTCGGTTTCGATCAGGAAATCGACCGTGTGGGGCTTGTTAAGGTAGCGCCAGATGAAGAACGCCGCCAGAAGAATGAGGGCGGCGGCGACGCCGACTTTCCATGCGGAGGTCAGCTTGTCAAAAACCGGTTGGGCCAGCGCCTGCTGGTAGAACCACTGCGTGACCAGGGCCATCAGCAGCAGAAGCACGCCTGCCGTGACCATGCGCGTCCAGTAACCCTGGCCGGACTTATAGATGGAGAAGAACCCGCCGCCGGAGCCCGTGGTCTGGGCCGACGCGGCCGGCGCAGGGCTCTGCCGTTCCGGCTCTTCCTCGGGCATGTCGTCGGGCTTTTCACTGTCTGCCATTACTGCCTCGCTCCTGGTATTGGCCAGGATCACGCATTACAAGCCAAAGCCCCGGGACAGCCACCCATTACTCGCCGCGGCACGGGGCTCGTCTCTTTCAGCACACGCCGGGTAGGAATCGAACCTACAACCTGCCGCTTTGGAGACGGCTGCTCTGCCAATTGAGCTACCGGCGTAACTGTTCGTAGTGCCGGCTTCAGCCGGTCTGCCATGTCCGGCTGAAGCCGGCACTACAAACTACTATTTCCTCTTCACTTTATGCAGCGTGTGACGGCGAAGACGCGGGCTGTACTTCTTGATCTCGATCTTCTGCGGGCCACCCGCGATCTTGATCTGGGTGCGGTAGTTCAGGTCACCGGTTTCGGTACACTGCAACCAGACCCATTCTCTGTTTTCCTTGGCCATGATTCACACCAGTTCTAAGTTGTTAGTTGCCAGTTGCCAGAAGTGGTTCTTCTGGCAACTGGCAACTGTTAACTGTCAACTTATCCTACTACTCAAGTATCTTGGTCACGACGCCCGAGCCCACGGTCTTGCCGCCTTCGCGGATGGCGAAGCGGAGCTTTTCTTCCATGGCGATCGGGACCATCAATTCGACTTCGATGGTGACGTTGTCGCCGGGCATGACCATTTCCGCGCCGCCCAGAAGTTTGGTGCTTCCGGTGACATCGGTGGTACGGAAGTAGAACTGCGGGCGGTAGTTATTGAAGAACGGCGTATGACGGCCGCCTTCTTCCTTGGTCAGAATGTACACTTCACCCTGGAACTTCTTGTGCGGGGTGATGGACTTGGGCCAGGCGAGCACCTGGCCGCGTTCGACGCCTTCCTTTTCAATGCCGCGGAGGAGGACGCCGACGTTGTCGCCGGCAATGCCTTCGCCGAGGGTCTTCTGGAACTGCTCGACGTCGGTGACGGTGGTTTCCTTGGTCTCGCCCAGGCCGACGATTTCGATCTTGTCGCCGGATTTGATGCGGCCGCGTTCGATACGGCCGGTGGCGACGGTGCCGCGGCCCTTGATCGAGAAGACGTCTTCGACGGGCATGAGGAAGGGCTTGTCGGTCGCGCGCTGGGGCATGGGAACGTAGGCATCGAGGGACTTGACGAGGTCGTCAACGCACTTGTTGGCGTCGTGGTCGCCGGGGTTTTGCATGGCGGCCAGCGCATTGCCACGGATGATGGGGGTGGTGTCGCCGGGGAAGCCGTACTTGGTCAGCAGCTCGCGGATTTCGAGCTCGACGAGTTCGAGGAGTTCGGCGTCGTCGACGAGGTCGATCTTGTTGAGGAAGACGACTACGCTGGGCACGCCAACCTGACGGGCGAGCAGGATGTGCTCGCGGGTCTGGGGCATGGGGCCGTCGGCGGCGGAGACGACGAGGACCGCGCCGTCCATCTGGGCGGCACCGGTGATCATGTTCTTGATGTAGTCGGCGTGGCCCGGACAGTCGACGTGGGCGTAGTGCCGGTTTTCCGACTCGTACTCGACGTGCGCGGCCGCGATGGTGACCGTCTTGGTCGCGTCGCGGTCGATACCGCCCTTGGCGATGGCCTTGTAGTCCTTGGCGACGGTGCCGAACATCTTGGCCGAGCGGGCCGCGAGGGCGGCGGTCAATGTGGTCTTGCCGTGGTCAATGTGGCCGATGGTGCCGACGTTGACGTGGGGCTTCTTGCGCTCAAATACTGCCTTTGCCATGTCCAATTCCTCCGAACCGCAATGCGGTTCGTTTTTTGGGCTGCTGTCGATCAGCCCCGATCCGGGTGAGCCTGGCGAGACGCCTCGCCAACGTACACCGGCAACCGACATTAGGGACCGGACAGGCGTAAGTTGCCAGTTGTTAGTTGTTGGTTGCCAGTATTGGACTGGGAACTAACAACTGGCAACTGGCAACTTCCTGCACGGTGCCAAATGCCGGGTGCCGCCAGAGCTGCTGAAGGGGATTGAACCCTTGACCTCGTCCTTACCAAGGACGCGCTCTACCACTGAGCTACAGCAGCGTCGCGGGACGCACCATCACCGAAAATGCGCAGACACTCCGACTGTGGTGCGTCGAAGAACGGGGAGTATAAACCGGGCAACGGCAATGTCAATCGGGGGCAGAGGTTTTATGGCGATGGCGGGGCCGTCGGAAACTCGAAACTCGAAGTTCGATCTCCGAGATCTGAGGCTCCTCACTGACCGGGGTCGCGCAGGCCGTTGGGCGTTGCATTCCAACCCCTTGCTTCTATGCTCTTCTCCCACAACCATGAAATCATCATCTCTCAATATCTGGTGCAACATGGGGCTGCCGAAATCGGCCCTGGATCTTCTGAAACAGGAAACGGCATCGCTGAACCTGCTCTTCCCCGCCAACCTCCAGGCGTCCAACCTGGTGGCGGCGTCGGCCGATCCGCAAGTCCACTCGGCCGACATCGTCTTCGGGCAGCCCGATCCAGCGGCCGTGCTCGAGAAGAACCGCCTGGGGTGGATTCAGATATCCAGCGCTGGCTACGAGCGTTACGACACGCCCGAATTCCGCGCGGCCGTGAAATCCCGCGGCGTGATCGTCACCAATAGTTCGAGCGTTTACGACGAACCATGCGCGGAGCATGTCCTGGCGATGATGCTGGCACTGTCGCGGCGGCTCAATGAGGCCCAGACCCGCCAGCAGAGCGACCACGGGTGGCCGGCGCTGGACATCCGCACGCGCTGCCATCTGCTGCTGGGGCAGAGCGTGCTGCTGCTGGGATTCGGGGCCATCGGGCGACGGCTGGTGGAACTGCTGGCGCCGTTCAAGGTGCGCATGTCGGCCGTACGGCGATCGCCGGACGGTAGTGAACCGGTGCCGACGTTCGGGGTTGGCGAGATCGGGCGTCTGCTGGCGGAGGCTGATCATGTGGTGAATGTTCTGCCGGGCGGCCGGGAAACAGCGGGATTCATGAGTCGCCAGCGGTTCGAGCAGATGCGGCCGACGGCGTTGTACTACAACGTGGGGCGTGGGAGCACGGACGATCAGGCGGGCCTGGCGGACGCGCTTCGCGCCGGCCGGATTGGCGGGGCGTATCTGGATGTGATGGTGCCCGAACCGCTGCCGGCGGAGCATTCGCTGTGGACGCTGCCCAACTGCTGGATCACGCCGCACTCGGCGGGCGGGCATGAGGACGAACACATCCGGCTCGTGCGGCATTTTGCGGCGAACCTGCGGCGATTTGAGCGGGGGGAAGCGCTGCGTGATCGGATCATGTGATCAGCGGGCGATCTGGCCGGAATACTTCTTGCGGAACTCATTGAGCGAGGCAATGCCGGGCGGCAGCGTAGCTTCCTCGACCAGCAGCACGGGAAATCCGTCGCGGATCGGGTATCGCAGGCCGCCGACTTCGGCGACGAGGAAGTCCCCCTCCCGCCGCAACCGGCTGCGTGTGAGCGGACAGCGCAGGACGGCCAGGGTTTCGGCATCGACACTCAGGGCCTGGGGAGGATCACTCATACGGACAGCCTAGCGGAGTCAGCGGGAATTGTGAAGTGGAACGATCAACGGTCGCGGCCACAGAAGGCCCGCAGGCAGACCAAGGTGTCGGCCAGGAGGATTCGCGACACGGCATCCGGGCCATCCGGATGCTGGGTCTGGGCCGCGTGCAGGAGGCCGTCGGCCAGGATCCGTGTTGCGGGGTTCCAGATGAACGCGAACAGGCCCCAGGGCTGGGTCGTGGCGTGATCCGGCTGGGTCTCGTTGATGTGGAATTCCGTCGCCCGCCGCACGGCCCGCGCGGCGAGACGATCTTCCGCGCGCACGGCATAGCCGGCCAGCGCGTGCAGGATCAGCAGTTCGTGATACCAGTGCGTTTCCGGATTATCAGAAGCGGAGGTGGAGAGGAGAGCGCCGGATTCCTGTTGGCCGGCGACGAGCGGCATGAGCAGATCAAGCGCCCGCTCGAGCCACATCGTGCGTCCCAGCAACCGCCCCGCGCCGAAGAGAGCCAGCGCCCACCACGACAGTTCCGCGACGGCGCCCCCCTGCCCGGCCGACAGGCCACGACTTTCCATTTCTCCGGCCGCGGATTCGCACGCCGAGTGCAGGGACATCACGCCGGCGTCGGTAACCGCATCGTGCATGAGGTCGCAGGCCGTCACCCAGGCATGGAGCACCAGTGGCCGATAGACCGCCCGCGTATGGCCGCCAGCGTCGACAGGTTGCTCATCAAGGACAACGAGGGATGGACTTAGCTGTCCGCCGAGTCCCAGAGCGGCGTGCAGAGTGGCGGCCGCCTGATCGAGCGGGCCTGGGGCATCCCCGCCGTGTTTACGCAGAAGCGATTCGATCAGTGTCGCGTATTCCGCGAATTGCGCGAGTTGGCCAGACGCTTCGGACATGGATCTTCCACGGCGAGGGGATCCTCCCAGGCGACACGGGCAAAGGCGCTTGCCCGTGCCACTTAAAACGCGCGTTCCTGCCGCGACGAACCGGTGACCACGGCCGACTGACCAAGAGTGCGCTTACTCCTCGCTACGCGGCCTGTTCCTCGAGTCGGGCTCGTATTTCGTCCTTTTCTGGAGACTTTCCGGGTCGAACCACTCGCCAAGCAACCCGACCGTGCGCGAGCCGGCGTACTGCATCTGAGTCTGCATGGCGCGCAATTCCAACTCGAACCCGCTGTCGGCCGGCCTGGCCTGGTCAAGCCGGGCCACGACCACGCGGCTCGCCTTGGGCAATTCGATGAGGCCCACCGGGTTGGGTTTGCCGGTTTGAACCTGGGTCTGCAGCAAATCGAATGCGCCCTCGACGAGTTTCTCACGGGCCGCATCGGGCAGCTCGTAGTTTGCAATCTTCACGTCCGCGGGGTGGTTGCTGAACAGGTCGGTCTGGATAAGCTTGCCCTCGATCCCCTGCTCCTTCGCGGCGCCGGCCAAGCCCTTCTCCCTGGCAACAGCGAGGAACTTATCGGCCGCCTCGCGGGCCTTCTTCATTGACTCGGCCAGCAGCCAGTCTCTCTCGACCTGCATACGAACCTCCTGGAGGTCGCGAGCGGGTCGGACCGGATCGGCCGCCAGCACGCGCACGATGTACAGATTCCCGGCGGGATCCCGGGCGGGCATCGGCAGTCGCGAAGGTTCGAGTACCCTCATCACCAGGATCTTGGAATCGTTGGCCCGTTTCTTCGTCTTGTCGGTCAGGAACGGCTCGACATAGGTCACGAGGTACTGGGGCAGGGCCATGCCACCGACGGTCGCCTTGCCCACGTCGGTCTGCTCCTTCAGTTCGCTGGCGGAGTAGAGACGATCCTGTTCCACGGATTCGGGCAGCACGTTGTGCGAATCTTTCAGCGCCTGCACCTTTTCACTCAGCCGCCGAAGGAACGAGAACGAATGATAGGGAAAGCCGTAGTCGGTGGGCGGAGCCTTGTCGGGAATCGTCTTCTTCTCTGAACGGGATGCCTCGAGGAAGGTCGGCCACTCGGCGTTCATTCGCGTCTGCACGGCCTTGGCGATTGCCGTCATGCGCTGCTCGCCAAGCATCTCACGGATTTCCTTGTCGATGTCATTGCCGTCGGCCCAGGGCCGGGTCGCCGGCTGCGTGGAGGCGATGCGGGTGGCGGGCATGGTTGCCGATCGCGTCGCCGGCTGGGTGGTGGGCTCATCGGGGAGGCGCACGAATTCATTCTGGTGGTTGAACCAGTACTCGGCCGCCTCGTCCCTGGTCACGCTCTTGATTGCCTCGGCCTTGCTGATCTTGATGTACTGGAGGCGCACGCGGTTTGGAAAACGATAGCCGATCCCGTTGTCCGAGGTCTCCCGGTCCTGATTCTCATAGGTCTTGAAGAACGCCGCGAGCTGGTCTTCGGTGGGTTTTCCGGCCGCTTTCTCGAAGTCGACCGCGCGGAAGTCGATGAGTTGCAGCGACGCCTGTTCTGACGCGGTGGCGGCAGCCCATGTCGCCATGGCCGGGCTCATCCGCGAAACTTCGGCCACGCGGTCGAAGGCGGTCAGGATTGTGAGCCAGTCCGTCAGGGCCTGCCTGCGCCATTCCACCTCGTCGGAGGCCAGTTCCTGTCCCTTCGGCGGCGCGAACCGAGCCAGGACTTCCTGCACCTGCTCGACCGACGCGGCTACATTCATCCGGCGAGCCTCGCGGAGAAGCAACGCGAAATTGGTCGCATCCAGACGTTCCGAAATCCGCCGGGCCTCATTGAGCACGTACGGATTGCGGTTGAGCATCATGATGGTCTGGTTGAGATCGACATAGCCCGGAAGTCCCATCAGTCGCTGGGCGAGACTGAGTTCGACGTAGCCGACCTCCCGGCCGAAAACGAGCTTCTGGCGTAGCACCACCAAGTCGTTCTGGGCGGTCATGTGCTCGGCAACGGAGATCGCCTGGCCGTATGCTTTGCCGAATTCGCCCTTCTGGAAGTCCCGTCCGGACTTCGTGTAGCTGGGCAGAATGAAGGCGATCATCAGAAACACGCCGAAGAAGGCGAGGATCTTCTTGTTGTTGCGACGCAGGTAGCCAAGATTCAGCATAGACACTATCCCTGTCGCGGCCAACCTGGCCGCAGCACGATTAATTGACTGACAGAACAGCAGACTATATTCGGATTCGGCGACGGAGGGAAGAGGAGCGCGACCTCGCGTGGCGGAGAGGGGTACACCGCGATTTGGTGGCAATTCCGTGTTGGCAGCCAGGACAGGACATTTGTCGGAGTGACCCTGAGAAGCCCGCAAGCCACGAGGTAGCGGATGCAGGTTGGGGCGGCGGAGCCAACTGCGAAGGGCCAAAGGAAGGGGCAGGCGGGGTTGCGGATGGCGTGAAAAAAATGTTTGGGCGCTGGCGATGCGGGGGATGCAAAGCATAAAGGTCTGCCTAAAAAGTAGTTATGGCTGGTTTGGGGCGTCGGCAACAGCGGAGAATGGTGTCTTTCCCGGGTCCAAAAGATGTTCCGTTGGGTCCCGTTGGGTCCCGATGGGTTCCGGGTGAGTCCGGAAGGGAGTCGTGAACTTGAGCGAATGGCGAAATCCGAAACTCAAATGGCGAATGAATCCCGAAGCACGAATGAACCAGGGTGTGGTCAAGCATCATGTTGCTCCTTCATATTATCCGTGGCGCTGCGCGCGCGGGGCGTTTTGCGCGCAACAGCGCGCAGCGCAAAAGTGGAATTGGTGCTGTGGGGGTGTGATTTGTAAGAATGGAAATTCTTTGGCGCGCAACGATTATGAGTATTCAGGGCGGTACTCCGCCGTGAACTCACCGGCCATTAGCCGCGATCACATCAGCCGTATCATCCAGCAGTTCGGCTGGCCCAATATCCCGGCTTGCGAGCGGTGTGGGCGACGGCGAAGATGTGAATCGCGTACCCATCAGTCTCACAGACGATAGACGACGGAATACGGAAACCTGGACAGAAGAAACCTGCGAAAGTCGCGGCCCTTGATGACATGGACAATTGAAAACCAAAGTGGACGGGTCAACACCCGCTTCAAGGCATCGGACAGTTCATCCAAAAACTCGTCGCCAAGCCCGGGCTTCTTCTGGTCGTACCCGAGCGCGGCATCCTGCACCTCATCCTCGACGGCTGGGTGAATCTCGAGCTTCATGGACGGCGCGCCTTGTGCAGCGACTCCCTGATCCGTTTCTCCGCCTCCGGCCAGGGGATCATCTTGACTTCACCGCGATCAACTTGATCTACGCGCCGCTGCAGTTCCGCCGCCCACGCCTCGTCAACTACTTCGGACGATGCTGGGGCCGAAGCCTCCAGACTCGGAAGCAACCGATGGGCCAGGTCCGCGCGCTCGGCTTCAGAGAGAGCAAGAGATCGGTCGACGAGATCGGAATCCAGCGGCATAAGTCGATCTTTCTCTGGAATGCCTCGCGTGTCAAGGAAGAACCGCGAGGACTTGCGCTACCCATCCGATTCGCAGGCACTTATAATGCCGGCATATGTCCGCCGTACTTCAAAACATGCTGGATCATCACGCGCATCTGGTGCCGCTCACGGTGGAGCAGTACGAGCAAATGATCAAAGGAGGCGCCATCCGTGAGGGTTCGCCGATTGAACTGCTCGACGGATTCCTGGTGTATAAAGACCGCGGTGACCGCGGAGGTGATTTGCTGACTATCGGCGACAGGCATGCGTGGGCCGTGAACCAGATGCAGGAAACGCTGCTGGACATCCGCCGGCTGGGGTGTTTTGTGCAGGTGCAACAGCCGATTCGCCTGCCGCCCGACAACGTGCCCGAGCCCGATGGCGCCGTGGTCCGCGGCCGGCCGGCGGACTACCGCAGTCGCATCCCCGGAAGCGCGTCCGTGGTCTGCGTGATCGAAGTGGCCGATACGTCGCTCGAGCACGACCGCACCACCAAACTGGCGATCTACGCCGGGGTCGGCATCGCACAGTATCTCATCATCAGCCTCGTTGACTCGACCGTACTCGAATTCAGGCAGCCGGTGGCTGCGGATCGGACCTACGCCGCCCCGCGCGTTTGCCGGGCCGGAGACACGATCACGATTGACGCGCCGGGCGGGGCATTTGTTGTCAAGGTGAGCGATTTGCTGGGGTGATGCGGACGTTAATCTCCCGTGGCAGAGATGATTCGTGAGCCTGCCCTCGACTCCAAGTGAATTTCAATATATAGTAATAAGCATGATCTTCGCCTGGGACGACAAGAACCGCGAGCATCTTGCGAAGCATCATGTGAGCCCAGACGAAGCGGAAGAAGTGGTCGCCCGCACTAAGCCGCCTTTCCCGATGGAGATTGGCGACGAGAAACTGCTGGTCTGGGGCCAAACGGATCGCGGCCGGTACTTGCAGGTCATCTATCTGCTCAAACAGCCGCACGAGGTCGAGTATGAGAGCCTGCCGGTGGAGGACTGGCTTGACGTTGAGACCGGTGGTGAGATTGAGATCGTTCGCGTGGTCCACTCCATGGACCTGACCCCAACAATGAAGAAGCGGCTGCGTAAACTTCAGAGGTAGCCATGGCAACACGCAACCCAAAAATCGACGAGAACGACTTCGATGCACTGGACAAGCTCGCGCGCTCGATGACGCCCGAAAAGATGCGCCCTCTGAGCCCGGCAATGCGCCGCCGCTGGGAAGTCGCCAAACGCGGTCGGCCGCGCAAGTCGCCCGGCACAAAGGCGGTCCCCACCATGATCACAATTGACCCCAAACTCCTGAAACGCATCGACGCCGGCGCCAGGAGCGCAGGCCTCAGCCGTTCACAGTTCCTCGCCAACGCCGCTCGGAGAGAATTGAATCTGGCATAGTACCTCCGTGCCCGTTGCGCGAAACGGTGGGTCGCTACGGGGCTTACAAACTAGCGCCTGAGCGTACACGACAACCTGCGGCGAGGAATCTATGTCATTCAAGACCCGACGAGTCTGGAAGGTACTGGTGGCGGCGTGGATCGTCCTGCAATTCTTGTGCATCAGGGCAACACTCATTTCCGGTGAGCGAACCTTCGGGGTCGTAGTCGGTGCTGGTGGGATTGCCGCGGAGTCGCGAAAGGAGTTCGGCACCTCCTCGGTGACGAGCCCTTTCAGTGTCCAGGCGTGGCTCTCACTCCCGAGTTTCCTTTGGTTCACTTGTAGCCCTATTATTGAAGAACAGCCGATGTTCACCAGGTCGAATTCTCGCCACGTCGATAACTGGGAAGGCGGGATACCAGGATTCATCGTCGGGACCACGTCACAAGTTGACGCCCGCACCGGTGCCGATTTCAAGAAAGACAGCTTCATCTACATGGCCCTATGGTGGCCGCTCGTGGGCGTGGTAACCGTGTGGTTCGCGAGAAAAGTGTGGTGGCGATTTCGTTCAAGGTGGCTTGCCCACTCCTTCGCAAAACCGACACCAACGCAGAAGGCGATTACGCTTGACTACGCGGCTCCGAATGAGAATAGCGAGACGAAACGATGAGATCGATATGGCGACTTCCAACCTCACGATCAAGTTCGGCTGCGCCCAACCCGGGTTCATCATCGACAGCGTCGCCCAGTCCCAAAACTCACCTTCTCGGCTAAGATGTGGCGGCCCTGACGGGATTGAAAGGATCGCATGACCCGCAAGACCGCCCTCATCACCGGCTCCTCACGCGGCATCGGCCGGGCCGTCGCCATCGAGCTCGCCCGCAATGGCCACGACTGTGTCGTGAACTATGCGCGAAACGCCGCAGCCGCCGAGGAGGTCAAACGAGAAATCGAGGCCGCCGGTGTCCGGGCCGTACTCGTGCAGGGCGACGTCTCGGTGTCGGCCGACCGCCGCAGGCTCGTCGATGAAACTCTCCGCGCCTTCGGCCGGCTCGACCTCCTCGTAAACAACGCCGGCGTCGCCCCAGATGTGCGGGCCGATATTCTCGAAGCCGGCGAGGAATCGTTCGACCGCCTCATCAATATCAATCTCAAGGGGCCTTACTTCCTCACCCAACTTGTCGCCAAGGCGATGCTGGCCCAGCCGCCGGACGAGCAAGGTTCGCGCGGCCGGATCGTCACCGTCACGTCCATCTCCGCCTACACCGCCTCGATCAATCGCGGTGACTACTGCATCTCCAAGGCCGGCCTGGCCATGATGACCCAGCTCTACGCCGCCCGGTTGGCCGAGCACGGCATCAACGTCTACGAGATTCGCCCCGGCGTTATCGAGACCGACATGACCGGGCCGGTGAAGGCCAGGTACGACAAGCTGATCTTCGAGGGCGACCTCACCCCCATCAAACGCTGGGGCCAGGGATCGGACATCGGCAAGGCCGTCGTCGCCATTTCCCTCGGCCTGCTGCCCTTCTCCACCGGCCAGATCATCGACGTCGATGGCGGATTTCACACGAGGCGGCTGTGATGGCCCTAGCCTACTACATTTCCGGCCACGGCTACGGCCACGCCCGCCGCTCCGCCGAAGTCATCCGCCGCCTGGTCCAGCAGGAGCCCGGCCTGACCGTCCACATTCGCACCAATGCGCCGGCATTCATCTTCGACCCATTACCGCAGCATCGAATCACGCTCGAGCCGGCCGCACTCGATCCCGGCGCCATCGAGGATGACGCCCTGCACGTAAGCCGCAAGAAAACGCTGGCCGCCGTGCGAGCCACGCTCGACCGCGCCGAGTCGCTGCTCGGCCGCGAAATTGAGTTCCTCCATCAGGCCGACATCCGCGGCATCGTCGCCGACATCCCGTTCCTCGCCGGCGAACTCGCCCGCCGCACCGGCCTGCCGGCCATCGGCTGCACCAACTTCACCTGGGACTGGATCTACGAGCCGTGGCTTCAGGAAACGGCCCGGGACCGCGACCTGCTGGCCACCATCAGCGGCCACTACTCGCACTTTTCCGCTCTTCTGCGAATGCCCTTCGGCGGCGTTTCCGGTGTCTTCCCCGAGGTCCACGACACGCCGCTGGTGGCCTGGCCATCGGACCTGTCCCCCAAGGCGGTGCTGGCCCGTCTGCCGGCGCGTGCCCGCGCCGATGCCCCGCGAATTCTCGTCGGCATGCGCGGCGGCTGCCCGCCGCAGACTCTCCAGCGTGCTGTCGCCGCGATGCCCGATGTGACATTCCTCGTCACCGAAGGCCCGGCCGTGGCCGAGAACGTCGTGCCGGTGAAACTCGGCACCGGCCTGGCCTTTGGCGATGTGCTGTCGGTCTGCGAGGGCGTGATCTCCAAGCTCGGCTATGGCCTGGTGGCCGACTGCGCCGCCATGGGCGTCGGCATCATCTGGCCGCCGCGGCACGGTTTCCGCGAAGACAGCGCGATGGTTCCCGAGGCCGAAAAAGTCGCGCGACTTACGCGAATCGAGGTCGAGGATTACCTCAGCGGCAACTGGACCGGCGCGGTGCGCGGATTGCTCGCCTCCCCGCGCAAACCCCCGGTCCCACCCGATGGCGGTCCCTGGTGCGCACGGTTCATCCTCGGCCGGTTGTAGGGACCGTGGACGCGGCCGGGCGCGCCAGGCGACGCCACTGCCGGCCGGGTTGGAACTCGGCGTTCCCAGGGGGCGGGATCTATTGTCGGTCCTTCGGCACTGGAAGGGCGGTCACGGTTTGTCCGGCGGAGGCGTCGCATCCACGGGCGCCTTCGCCGGTTCGGGCTTGGGTTTGGGTTGGGGCTTCTGATCGGGCACGGCTTTCTTGGAAGCGTTGTTGCCGCCGAGGAGATTGCCCAGCAGATTGCCACCCTTGGCTTTCTTGCCGCCGAGGGCCGCATTGATCACGGATGCGGGGTCGACCGACTTGGTTGCCGCTTCGACAATGTTGAAACTCGGCGAGCCGAGCGTGCCGGCCACCGGGACAACGATCGTGTCCTTCACGAAATCCTGCCGGGCCGCCGCCGGCAGCATGCTCTTGGGGATGCCCAGGTACATGGCGAGAATCTTCCTGTCGGCCAAGCGGATCGCAGCCTTCTCGGCGCTGATGGTCTGACCGCCGAAGTCCAGCTTCATGGCGGAGTCCACCACGCCGTCGCTCAACGCCACCGCCCCCTCGCGAACCTGCATGGGCACCATGCCGCCTTGAGTCTTGAGGCCCAGTTGTGCGGCCAGGATGTCAACGAACGGCGCCTTGATTCCCATATCGGTGATGGCAAACAGAACCTTGCCGAACGAATTGGGATCGTTGCGATTCTCGATGATGCTCGCATCCAGCGGCAGATTCTTCACCTGCTCAACGGTCAGGTTGACCAGGCCCTTGGCCTTGCTGGTTCCGTAGAAAATCGGCGAAACCGATCCGAGGAAATGCGCCAGCGACTTCTCCTGGATGTTCACCTTGCTCAACACGGCGTAGTTCTCGCGCATGCAGGTCAGCCGCATCGGCTTGTCCAGAAGCGAGATCTCCCAGCCGGACAGGTCAATCGTGCCGTCG
>JBEKVL010000031.1:0-19963 GCA_049514055.1 Tepidisphaeraceae bacterium
GGGACCAGAGATCACGACCGCGAAGCTGTATCTCCTGTGTTGTGCGGCAGTTACAAACGAAAACGACCGCATTGTCGCCGCGAGAAGTGTAACCTTGAGTCTGCCGCAGTTGAACCACGCCTCCTTTTCCCTTGCTTGCCCTGCGGGCTGTTGAATAATAGGGTCATGTCACAGTCGGCGGTTTCCGCCAAACCCAGAGACCATCCGGCGCCGTCGCGTTTCCGTGGCTGGCGGAAATGGGCGATGCGCCTGCTGCTCCTGGTGGCGTCACCGGTGGTCTGTGTCCTGCTCCTGGAAGCGCTGCTCTGGGTGTGCGGCTACGGCCGACCAACGGCGTATTTGCTGCTGGACTCCGGCACGGGTTGCTGGACTCGAAACGACCAGTTCACCTGGCAGTTCGCCCCGCCGCGCGCCGCCCCGAGCGGCGACCAACTCCGGATTCCGGATTCCAAGCCTCCCGGCACATTCCGCATCTTCATCATCGGCGAGTCGGCCGCCATGGGGACGCCGGATGGATCGTACAGTTTCGGCCGAATGCTGGAGTCCATGCTGCGATCGCGGTATCCGAACCGGAGATTCGAGGTTCATACCGCGGCCATGACCGCGATCAACTCGCACGTGCTTCTGCCGCTCGCCAGGGACTGCGCCGCCAGACAGCCCGATCTGTGCATCCTGTACATCGGCAACAACGAGGTGACCGGACCCTTCGGGCCATCGACGGTGTTCAAGTCGTTCTCGCCGAACCTCGGCCTGATTCGTGCGGGGATCTTTGTGCGCTCGACACGCACCGGCCAGTGGCTTTCATCGCTTCTTTCCCGCGACGGCAAAAACGGCGCCGGCCCGATCGAGTGGAAAGGCATGGCGACCTTTGCCACCGGGATCATCCCGGCATCAGATCCGCGCCGGCAGGGCATCTATGCACATTACCGCCGGAATCTGGAAGACATCGTGGCCGCGTGTCACGGTGGCGGCGCGCGAGTCATGCTGTGTACGGTCGGCGTGAATCTTCAGGATTCCCCGCCGTTTGCGTCGCTGCACCGGGTGGGCCTGTCCGATGCGGAATTGAAGCAGTGGCAGGCGGCCGTCGATCGGGGAATCGCGGCCGAGAAGGTCTCGGAGACCGACAAGGCAATCGCACAGTATCGGGCGGCCATCGAGATCGACAACCAGTACGCGGAACTGCACTATCGCTTGGGTCGGGTTCTACTCGTCAAGAACGACGTCGCATCGGCGGAACGGGGATTTCAACTGGCCGTCGACCTCGATGCCCTGCAGTTCCGGACGGATTCGCGCCAGAACGGGATCGTGCGCGAGGTGGCGGAATCGACGGCAGCCACGCTTGTCGATATCGAGCAGGCAATCCGCTCCGATGTCATCTTCGGCCAGAAGATTCCCGGGGACCGCCTGTTCTGGGAGCATGTGCATTATCGGTTTGAAGGCAACTGGCTGGTGGCCCGGACGCTGCTGGAGCGGATCGAGCCGGTTCTACAGGCTGGCCCGGGCAGCGGCGTCGTTCCCGATCCGCAATCGGTACGAGCGGCGCTGGCGCTGACGCCATACGACGAGCGGCGTATGGCGGCGTCGATGGCGGAGATGATGTCGCGGGCGCCATTTGCCGGCCAACTCGAGCATACCGAGCGCGTCGCCCGCGTGCGGACGAAACTGAAAGATATCGTGGTCGATGCCTCGGGCGTGGAAGCCTCGATCAAGGCGTACGAGGCGGCGATTTCCCTGCGGCCGGAGGATTGGCGGCTGCGCGTCAATTTCGCCATGCTGCTGGAATCGGCCGGGGAAATTGAGAAGGCGATCGAGCAGGCACAGGCGGCGTCCAGGCTTCTGCCCGGCGACTCCGACATCCGTTTCCTCGTCGCCGGTTATGAAGCCCTGTCGGGTAAGTCCGCGGCCGCCGACGAGCTCCGGTTGCTGGCCGCCCGGCATCCCTATTCCCCTGGTCCGCTGAAGTCGCTTGCCACCCTCCACGCTCGGCAGAAAGACTACAAACAAGCGGCAGAGTTCTATGGCAAGGCCCTGGAGCTGCGTCCCACGGACGCACTGCTCCACGCGAATCTCGGGGCCATGCTCATGGCGCTGGACGATCCGGCCGGGGCACGGGAGCACCTGCAGCGGGCCATCGACCTGGATGATAACGCCGAGAGCCACCATAGTATGTCGTTGCTGTTGCGGAATGAGAAGAAATATGCCGAGGCCGCCGAGCATCTTCGCAAGGCTGTCGAGCGTGAGCCGTCCAACCCGAAGTACCGGAACAATCTGGCGGGCTACCTCCTGCAGACGGGCAAGGAGGAGGAGGCGATGGCGGAGCTGCGGGCGGCCATCCAGAGCGATCCGCGGCACGGCAAGTCGCAGGCGCTGCTCGGGCAGCTTCTGTTGGCGCGACGCCAGTGGCGCGAGGGCGCCGAACATTTACGCCTGGGCGTTGAGAACGGCGCCGACACCCCGGGGAATCTTATCGCCCTGTCGTGGTTGCTGGCGACCGCTCCCAGCGGCGCGATACGCGACGGCGCGGCGGCTGTGCAGTTGGCCGAGAAAGCCTGCCGCCTGACCGATCAAAAGGACTATTCCGCCCTGGAAGCCCTGGCGGCGGCGCAAGCGGAGACAGGCCGGTTCAACCAGGCTGCCGCAACGCTGGAAAGCGCGATCAAACTGGCCGCGGCCGCTCCGCCCGAGCAGCTTAAGCGGATGCAGTTCGCGCTCGCCAAGTACCGTGATTTCCGAACGATCTACCAGTGACGCCCGCGCCGGCCTTGCCGCGCCGGGCCGCCGTGTTCTTCGTCGCCTTGCGAACATGTCGTAATGGTTACGTCATCATTCTGTCTGTTTTCGAGAAAATCTCATATTTTTCTTGTTTGTACGGGACTCGCCAGCTATTAATGAGCGTGTTCACATCTGTGTTGGTTTCCCGATAAGCACGTCGGATCGGGAACAGTTCCAATTCTGTGCAGTGCGCCCATCGGGCACCCACTTTCTTGGATGTAATGCCATGACGGTCGGTACGGATGAAAAAGTGGCGGAAACGGGCGTGGTTCAAAGCGGGGTTACACTCGCGGGGACCAGAGATCACGACCGCGAAGCTGTATCTCCTGTGTTGTGCGGCAGTTACAAACGAAAACGACCGCATTGTCGCCGCGAGAAGTGAGTCTGCCGCAGTTGAACCACGCCCGGAAACGAACGGCTTCCTCAAGATGGCTCGGGAGCAACGGCGGGGATTGTTGCCCGAGTTGGGGCTCTTTCTCTGGCAGAACAAGAACTGGTGGCTGTTGCCGATTGTGGTGGTGCTGATCGTTGTAGCCGCCCTCGCGGTGGTTGGCGGCTCCGGCCTGGCGCCGCTGATCTACACAGTATTCTAGCCGGAAAGCAGGAGCGAGGGATCTTTCACCGTCGATGAGGTCAAGAGTGTGTACGACATGGGTTTCCGATTTTTCAAGCTGCAAGGCCGGCGCGATCACGTGGCCACTTATTTCTACGATCTCGTGCGTTACACGCTGGAGCCTGACCACGCCGCGCCGCTGGTGTTCAAGGCCCTCTCCAGCATCATCAAGTTTGGTTAGCGGATCCGGCGGCTGAAATCCGCGTTCGACTCATGCGCCCCGCTACCACTGATGGAAGTAGCTCTCATTCGTCGGCGGGGCCTTCCGTTTAACCCAATAGGTTTCGGTGTGGGGCCGTGGTCCCAGATTCAGTTCATCTCGCCCGCACACGCGGGCCAGCCAGCCTACGGGTGTCACCACGCCGTAATAGATGACCGCCAATACGGCCCAGGACATCGCGATGCCCACGGGGTAGGGAACGACCATCATCGCCACGTAGACCCAGCGCAACCCCGTCGGGAAGACGACCGCGAGCGTGGCCGCAAGTGCCGCCGCGATGCCGATGGCCCAATGGACGCGCCAAGCCAGCACGGCCAGGATCGCCGCCAGCGCCAGCCCGAAGATCCGCAACTGGCCTTTCTCAGGATGAAGTTCGATTTCCAGCAATGGCATGGGTCTTGTCCTTCAGTCGAGTTCTCTCCTGGCCAGGTACTCATCCACATCGTGTTGCACGGCCGCGGGCTGGTCGGACTTGAGCAGCAGGCAGTCCTCCAGAACCAGGGCATCCATGTTTGTCGCCATGAAGCACTGCCAGGCCTCGGCCGGCGTGCAGACGATGGGCTCGCCACGCACGTTGAAGCTCGTGTTGACCATGACCGGGCACCCGGTCTTCTCGAAAAACCGCTGCAGGAGCCGGTAGAAGCGCCCGTGGCGTTCCGGGTCCACCGTCTGTATGCGGGCCGAGTAATCCACATGAGTCACGGCGGGGATTGTGGAACGAACGACCTTGAGCAGCCGGTCGATGCCCTCGGGCTGTGGAGAAGGATCCGATTGCCGGGAGCAGGCCGCAGACCTGATGTCGTCATGTTGAGCGTACTCGCGAAACATCCGGCCCTGAAGTTCGAGGCCAGATTCGTCGCGAGTACGCTTAGAATGACAGTCGCCGCCAGGCACGGAGTTCACATCCTGTCCGGGCAATTGACCCGGCCCGCACCGTGTGTCGCACGCAACGCGATGCTGCTCGGCGACGTCGGCCACGAGCAGCATGTAGGGGCTCTCATAGCCTTCGGGAACGTCGAACCAGTGTGCTGATTCCTCCTTCAGTACGCTCGGTGCGAACGGCCGGAACGACTCGCGGAATTTGATCTTGACGTTCATCACCGACTGCATCTTCTCCGAGCGGGCGTCGCCGAGGATCGACCGCGAACCCAGCGCCCGCGGGCCGAACTCCATACGCCCCTGCACCCAGCCCACGACCCCGCCGGCGGCGACCAGATCGGCCACGCGGTCCAGCAACTCGCCCTCGTCCGTGAAACGCTGGTACTTTGCCCCGACGCTATCGAGAAACGCGACAATCTCCTCGTTGCTGAACTTCGGCCCCAGCAGCGATCCACGCTGGCTGTCGTGAATGCCGTCGGCCGATCTTTCCCGGGCGAGCAACTGGTGCCAGGCGAACAGCGCCGCCCCCAGCGCCCCGCCGGCATCTCCGGCGGCCGGCTGGATCCACAGTCTGTCGAAGATGCCCTCACGCAGAATCCGGCCATTGGCCACGCAGTTCAGCGCCACGCCGCCGGCCAGCACGAGGTTCCGCTGTCCGGTGACTTTGGCCACATGCCGCGCCATTCGCAGGACAATTTCCTCGGTTACGCTCTGAATCGACGCGGCGACATCCATCTCCCGCTGCGTGATCGGCTGCTCCGGCCTACGCGGCGGCCCGCCGAAAAGCCCGTCAAACCGGCCGCTGGTCATACGCAGGCCGGCGCAGTAGTCAAAATACGACTGGTCCATCCAGAACGATCCATCCTCCTTGAAATCGATCAGGTGTTTCAGGATCGCATCCCGATAGACCGGCCGGCCATAGGGGGCCAGGCCCATGAGCTTGTATTCTCCGGAGTTGACGCGAAACCCCGTGAAGTACGTAAATGCCGAATAGAGTAATCCCAGTGAATGGGGGAACCGCATCTCGTGCGTCAGCTCGATGCGGTTGCCTTTGCCCACGCCGAAACTCGCCGTCGTCCATTCGCCCACGCCGTCCATGGTCAATATGGCCGCCTCGGTGAACGGCGAAGGGAAGAACGCACTGGCCGCGTGCGCTTCGTGGTGCTCGGTGAAGACGTATCGCCCGCGGTACTTGCGGGACAACCCGCGGTCGATCTCGCGCGACAGGTGGAGTTTCTTCCGGAGCCACAACGGGATTGCCTTGGCGAACGACCGAAGTCCGCGCGGCGCGAAGACGAGATACGTCTCCAGCAGCCGCTCGAATTTCAGCAGCGGCTTGTCGTAGAACGCCACCAGATCCAGTTTGCCGGCGTCGATGCCGCCTTCCCGCAGGCAATACTGGATGGCGCCGATCGGAAACCGGTCGTCGTGCTTCTTGCGGGAGAAGCGTTCCTCCTGCGCGGCCGCGACGATCTGCCCGTCGCGCAGCAGGCAGGCAGCGCTGTCATGGTAGAAAGCGGAGATGCCGAGGATGTGGACAGGGTCGCTCAAGCTGCGTGGGTAATATAACTGTGGTCCGGAGAATGACGAAATCCGAAACTCGAATGACGAGTGAACCCCGAAGCACGAATGAGCAAGAGTGGGAAAGCATGGGGTTACTCTACGTGTGTCCACGTTGAGTTCCTGCGAAGAGCCAAAGGAAGGGGCGGGGGGGCGGGCGGGGTTACGGATGGCGCTGGCAAAAGCTGTTTGGACGTTCTTTGGTTTCGAGGAATTGCGTACAAAACAAAGAGTGCGGGATGCGAGTCCCGCACATCGTGGTCGAATGCAATTACTTTACAGCCGTTGTGAATGAAGCCTAGGAGGCCAGGGAGGCGTATCTGCGCCTGGCCACGAGGCCGCTGAGGAGCAGGATCCCGCCCCAAACCGCCGCCGGCAGGGGCACCGGAGATTCGGCCAGGGCGGCGTCCAGGCGATAGGTGTTATAGTCACCGCCTTTGAACGTCATAAACCCGCTGGCATCCGCCGGATTAAGGGTGTAGAGGAAGGGGAAGCCTGGATTTCCCGGATCAATTCCGTCAATCTGCAAAGTGTCACCGGCATTGAATGTTCCGCTGTTGTCGGCATCATTCCAGTGAATGCTCGTAAGCGTCATGACGTGCCCGATCCCGTTGCCCACGGTGGGACTCAGGCCGATCTCAACGTCTTCGCCGGCTTTGAGCATGTCATAGAGGAAGTTCGCCGTCGGCTTGGTTTTCGTGTCGACCCAGGCCTGTGTGCCGGTGTAGAGGGTGTCTTCTCCCTCGTAGATGGTCTTTCCAGGAGCGTACTTCTCCAACCACGCCACTTTTCCGTCAACCCAGTTATTCTCGGTCGTTCCGGTATTGGGGTCGGTGTTCATGTACAACGGGGGGCCGGCGAGGCCGGCCAGCGCCTGCGCCGCCGCTGTCCATGACCCCGTCCCACCCTGCAACTGATTGTTGTTCCCATATACGTTGGGATACGTCTTCTGCAGGAAGGTGAACGAATTCATGGTCGAGGTGGGGGCACAGTAATTGTTGATGAAGCTCGGTGGGGGATTGGGATTGGGAACATCCGGCCCGACGCCACCCGGAACGGAATTTGACTGATTGAGGTGCCCGAAATTCGCCGCCCCCAGGTCCACATCATAGTCCGTGCCCGCAGCCATCGCCCGCTGACAGAACATGGCAGATGTCATCACGAGAAAAGCCGCAAATAGGATACGACATGTCATATCCTCACGATGGATACTGAAACTCATAGTAGTTCTCCTTTTCGCATACGCGTTGCGCGATCCCACAACCAAAACCACCAATGAATATGAATCCGACCACGTTTGAAAGACTATGCCGCACCTTACTGCGAAGGCAAGTAAATATCGTACCGAATTAGAGCGATTTATCCTATATTTGTGCTAACAAGAAGACGGCATTGTTAAAATAGGCAAACCTGCCGACGTTTGGATTTGCTGGGAACCACCGTATTTGCCGGAAAGTGCCCGCACAACCCCACCGGCGATCCGCGGATGCGTGGCCATGCCGCGGATTCCGCCGACGCCAGCGGCTCCGCACACAATCATCCAGTCGGCCTGAACAACGACCACCCTTTGTCGCGCCCAGACTAAGTTATTCGATATCAAACATGGAGTACCCGACAACTCCGTGTACAATCCGACCCCAAACGGAGAAGCACTCATGAAACATCGCACGTTTGGCCGGCTGGGATGGAAAGTCTCGGAGATCGGATTCGGCGCCTGGGCCATCGGCGGAGGCTGGGGGTCGCAGAGCGACAACGATTCACTGGCCGCCCTGCGGCGGGCCATCGAAATGGGCTGCAACTTCATCGACACCGCCCAAGGCTATGGCGACGGCAAATCCGAACGCCTCATCGCCCGGGTGCTTGCGGAGCACAAGGGCGAGCGTATTTATGTCGCCACGAAAATCCCGCCGACCGCCAGCGGCGAGTGGCCGCCGACGCCATACGACCGCATCGAGGACCGCTACCCGGAGAGCTATCTTCGCGAGCGGATCGAACGGTCGTTGCGCGACCTCAAGACTGACTGCCTCGACGTCGTCCAACTCCACACTTGGACGCGCGCCTGGAACCGCAATCCGGTCGCCCTGGAGACGCTCCGCAAGTTCCAGAAGCAGGGCAAGCTCCGCGGCATCGGCATCTCCACACCCGAGCACGACCAGAACTCGCTGATCGACCTCATGAAAGGCGGCTGGCTCGACTGTGTGCAGGTCATTTACAATATCTTCGAGCAGGAACCGCAGGCCGAGTTTTTCCCGGCGGCCGCCGAGCACAACGTCGGCGTGATCGTCCGCGTCGTCTTCGACGAGAGTGCCCTGACCGGCAAGTTGACGGCCCAGACCAGCTTCGCGCCCGACGATTTCCGCGCCAGGTATTTCGCGGGCGACCGTCTGGCGCGTACCGTCGATCGCGTCGCGAAGATCCAGCAGACCATCGGCTTGGCCGAGCGCGACCTGCCGACCGCCGCGTTGAAGTTCGGCCTCAAGCCCAACGCCGTCTCGACCGTCATCCCCGGCATCCGCAACGTCCGCCAGGCGGAGTTGAACATGGCCGTCAGCGACCTGTCGCCGCTGTCGGATGAACTGGATCAGCGTCTTCGCGCCCATGCCTGGCGGCGGGCGCTGTGGTATGGCGGGAAGTGATCGTCTCGCTCAATGAAAGAACACAGGGCGAACCTTGCGGCTCGCCCTGCCTGCCGATTGAGCATTCATATGCCGGGGCTTAACGTTTCTTGCGACGATCACGCCGGGCTTTTCGCTTCTTGCTGCCGACTTTGCGGCGGCGCCGTGGCTTGGCCATGCGAACTCTCCTTTCCTTATATCAACACATAACTTAACGCATCATCGGATAAGAGCAAGTACCCATCATCGGATGACAACATCCTGTTTATCGGCCCGAATTTTCGCGATTTTTTTCTGCGGCACGCCTCTTGCCAATCGTAGAATGGAGCGATCCGCGAACAAAAGGAGTTGTCTCATGATCACGATTGATGCGGGAAACGTGCTTCTCAAACCCTCTCATCGCAAGCAGGTCATGTCCTGGCTCAAGCGGGCCATCCGGCTCGGCCAGCGTCTCGGCGATTTCGCCCTCACGCTTTCGCTGCACCGTTCGGGGAAGTTCTATGAGGCACAGGCCAGGGTCCACGATTCCGCCGGGGATTTCGATGTTCGATTCCGCCAGCACGACTGGCGCCATGCCGTTCGTAATCTCATTCGTGCTCTTTCACTCAAACTCTCGATGCAGCGATTGGCTGTGAACTGAATCATTCGGTCGGGAGTACCCGGCCGAAGTAACCAATCCAGTTGCCGCCCATGATGCCTGTGATGTCCGAGTCATCAAAGCCGGCGCTGGACAGTTCGTCCGCAAGTTTCGGCAGGTCGGCGATGGTGGTTAGTTCGCAAGGGTTTTCCTCGCGTCCAAAGCCGCCATCAAGGTCTGTCCCGAGTCCGATCTGCCGCACATGGCCGAAGAGATCGGCGAAGTGCCGGACCTGACGCACGGCGTCGGCCAGATGCGCCGGTCTCTTGCCTCGCTGCTCCGGCGGCACCAGGAATCGGCCGAAAAGATTGATCCCGATGATGCCGCCGCGTGCCGCGATGGCGCGGGCCATGTCGTCCGACAACTGCCGGTCGGTCGGGATGATGGCCCGGGCGTTCGAGTGCGACGCCATCACCGGCCCGCTGGTCATCTCGAGCAATTGCCAGAACGCTTCCTCGGCCAGATGCGACGTGTCGTGGATGAACCCGGCGCGATCCAGCGCGGCCGCGATGGTGCGGCCCAGCGGCGTCAGCGGCCCCGGTTCGCCCGTTCCCCCGGCCAGAAGCGTCCGCTTCCACGCCAGGCCGACGATGCGCAGCCCCTGCTTCCACCACCAGTCCACATCGGCACCGGATCGCAGCGCATCCGCGCCTTCCATGATGAGGATAAAAGGAAGTGCTGAGTGCTGAGTGCTGAGTGCTGAGTGCTGGGTAGTTGCCAGTTGTTGATTGTTAGTTGCCAGAGGGGAGATGCCGGGTGTGCCCGCGTCCGCTGCAGCGGATCCTACAGGCTCTCGACCATCGGTGGCACGGGCTTCCAGCCCGTGATTAATGGGGGTTCGGGGGGCGCCAGCCCCCCGGTCGGACTGCTGTCCAATCGACGTCAACTCCGCTCGATTCCGCACCCACCGCATCCGTCCCGCGCCGACCTGGTCGTTGTACCACTGCAGATGCCGCCGGCTCTGCTCATGGGCCTCGTCGGCCGAGCGGTAACCCCCGGCCGCATTGCGCGATGCCGGCTCGATGAAGATCGTCGCGCACACCAGCCCCACGCCGCCCGCGTGCAGATCCGGCAGGCCGACCGTGGGCGTTCCTTCGTCATCGGGTTTCTGCTGGCTCGCCGGCAGCGTCAGATCCCGGCCGCGCAGGGCGTTGTACGACAGGTCCAGATGGGCATCGACGATGAACATGCGACCAGCGTCGGCGGAAGGGGCGGAAAGTCAAGATACCCGTGGGTGACTGTGTCTTGCTAAATGGCCGCAATTTTGACACTATCCCATCATGCGATGGATATATGCCGATCCGGCCAATCGGGATGAGGCTTCCCAGCGAGCGGCGATTCTGGAGAAGGTCGACGCATGGTGGAAGGAGTTTGAGCGCAGAAGAGACGACATTGAGGAGTTGTTCCACCGTCGCCAGCAATGGGATCTCCCGGCGTGGATGGAAGATCACCTGCAGTCGATCGATCCGCGTCTCATGTGGGAATTCGGCCCGGCGGTGAGCGGTGACGGCCATCGGCTCGTTATCACGCCGGAATCAAACAGACAACTTCGCCCATTGGTGGACTCCGTGCTGAATCGCGCGCCCAAACTGGCAGCGTGGGAGTTCTACGGACATCGCTTGCCGGAAAGCATGGAATTGGCTGAGCAGGCGGTGAAGGGCAGAACCGGGGGCAGCCTCGACGGGGTCACCGTGAGGGCCAGCATCGGAAAGGGCAACCGTGTCGACTTGGTGTTTCAAACACCACGGTACGCGGCCGCGGGTCGGGATGCGGCCCACCACGACGTATTTGCCGCGACCGAGTCGCTTCTGGGGGAAAAGGTCTTGGATGATTGGGTTGGGGTCATCGAGGTGGAGCCAGCCAAACGCGGCTTACTCGCGAAGTTCGCCGGCCGGCGCACCTCTCCGGGTATCGGAATCGACAGATTCGCCGAGACGGTGACCGCACTCGTGGAGAGCATTCGCGAGCAGTTGCCGGATCGGCCGTTGTTTCAGATCGACATGAAAGCCGACGGCCACAAATGGGCCAACTTCAAGCTTGAGCCGAAGGAAGATGAAGACTATGCGGGGCGAGGGGATCTTCTCGTGATGATCAGCGGCTATTCAGAGATGATCTCTGCAGCGCACGGCAGCGGATCGTTTGTCTCAAGTCGTTTCTCGCGGTTTGGGGAGCAGTTCTGTTATCTCAAGATTGACGGCCGCGAAGGCTCAGGAAAATTTGGGGGCCGGGATGAGATTGAGGACGCTATAGACTCGTTGCTGATTCCGGCGAAGGCGGGGTGTGTGGTGGGCGGTGGGACGGGATTGGTGTATTCGTACATCGATCTGGCGCTCGCCGATGTGAGCCGAGCGATCCCTCTGATCCAACAGGTCTTGCGTGGAGGTGAAGTCTCGTCGCGGTCATGGGTGTTGTTCTTCGAAGCGGACTTGCAGGATGAGTGGGTTGGCATCTGGGATGACACACCGGAACCGCCGGGGATCAACGCGGACTGACTGCTTTGGACAATCTGGCCCCGGAGGGGCGAAAGCAGGCTTCTTTCGCCCCTCCGGGGCTGGTTGTTGCTACGGCTCTATTGCCCACGACTTACGTCGTGGGCTAATGTGTACCGCCCCTACGGGGCTGACATCGCACCGGGTCGTCCATACGCCGCCCACAACACCGCGTTTTTCAGCAGCGACTGCGCATACTCCGGCGAATATCCCAGGATTGGATACGTGCTCGTGCCCAGCAGCGCGGTGCTGATGTCCAGCGGACACACGATCACCGTGCCCTTGCCGGACTTCAGGGACAGCATCGGCGGAATGTTCGGGCCGAGCGCCTGCTTCGCATATGGCCGCAGGATCGGTGCGCCGAGATCGAACATGCCGGGGGTCGTGCTGTGCAGCAGTGGATGCGCCGGAATCAGAGGCTGGAGTTTGGTGTCGGGGAAGGCTCTGGCCAGCATGGCGGTGGCGGAATCGACGAAGGCGCTCGAGCCGCCGCAGGCGTCGACGAACAGAACACCGCCGGCATCGACATAGTCGCGGACTCGTTTGACGGCCTTCTCGTCGAAGGCGACGGCCGCGGTGCCCGTCAGGTGGGCCAGAGGCCTGCCCTCGGCCGTGAGATCACTCAGGTCAACCGGCGGCGCGTTAAGCTTCCAGCCGGTTTCCCGAAGGAAAAACACGCAGAACCGCGTGAAGGAGTAAGGCTCCGGATCCCACGAGCCGGCGTAGCGGATGCGGGCGATATCCACCGTGTATGTCGGCTTGCCCACCGGCTCGGACAGGATCGGCGATGCCAGCCGGTTGCGCAGGTCGGGCTTGCCGGCGGCGTAGACAAAAATGTTCACGCCCAGTTCGAAGTTCTCGCGGTGCGTGGCATCGCGGAGCTGCCAGGTGGCCGCAATATCGTAGGGGGTGTGCAGCCAGAGGATCCGCGTGCCGTTGCCGATCATCTGCATTTCCGGCTTGAGCTTGAGCGGGTATTGCAGTGTGTAGATCGGGTGATTCTGCGGAACCCGCGCCCACGCCTGGCCGGGGAAACACTTGCGGCCGAGCGTCATCACCGCCGAAGTGAACGCCGTCGAGTTGCCGTCGGCATGTGAGAAGATCAGCCCGCCGGCCTCGGCAAACGCGCGGAGTTTGGCCAGTTCAGCGTCGCTGATGCGCGGCGAAAGATGGCCGGAGATGTAGAGCACGGGCGAGTCGAACCAGTCGGTCCAGTTGCGGGTGATGGGGACGATCTGCCAGTTCAACTGCCGCTCGAGCTGGCCGGCCGCGAACGTGGTCAGATGCGCCGTGTCGCGGGCGCGGTTGCACCAGGCGCCGTCGTAGCGCAGCTTGTTGAACAGGATCGGCGGGCGGCCCGTGGAGAGGAAGAGCAGCGTGTATGCCGCCTCGATGATCGCGTCGTTGCCGGAACTCCTCTGGCTCCAGGCGCCGCTGGGCAACTGCTCGCCCACCACCTTGGCGGCCAGCACCGCATACCAGTCGTTCAGGCCGAAGTACTTGCTGCCCGACATCTGTCCAACCCGGGCGAGGTTGAACAGGTTGTAGCCCCGGTAGCGTGTCACGCCGGCCGTGGGCCGCACCGCGTTGTCCTCGATTTCCAGCCACGCCAGCCCCGCGGCCAGCCCGGCCACATACGGCGGCCGGCCCGTCGAACCGCCCAGCGCCGGCGCATCCAGCCGCTCGTGGGTGTGCAGCAGCGAGGCGATGCCGGCCGTGCTCATGGCGAACGACGCGGTCTTCCGGCCGTCGTCGTAGCCCCATTGGCCCGTGCCGAGTTGCTGGACCAGGAAGTGCTTCTCGACCGCATCCCAGAACGTCAGGGGCACGTCGAATCCGGCCTCGGCCGCGGACGCCAGCGCCATCACCGCCACTTGTGTATTCGAGTTGTCCCACGAAAGTGTCGTGGCCCGAGTGTCCATCTGTGTCTCTTTGAGATCCGGGAACTGGTTGCCATTGCGGTAGGCATTGAGCGGCACCTGCCCGTTCGACCCCT
The DNA here is from genome assembly GCA_049514055.1 of Tepidisphaeraceae bacterium. GTDB lineage: Bacteria > Planctomycetota > Phycisphaerae > Tepidisphaerales > Tepidisphaeraceae > JANYKD01. The sequence goes on from JBEKVL010000031.1 coordinate 13,782, forward strand.
GCAGGCCGGGCACGAGCCTCTCGCCGTTGTGCAGCAGCACACGCGGGGCTTCGGATGGATCGCCGATGTAGTACGACTGCCCCGGCGCCGCCAGTGGAGCGCCCATGAACAGCCGGTCTTTCCCGAGGCGGTCCAGATCGGCCTTGGTCAGCTTGTCGTTGTAGGTGAATGCCCCGTCAACCTGTGCCGCCAGCAGCCAGGCCACGTCGGCGGTGATGACCTTGCGGTCTTCCAGGCGGTTGTACACCGTGAGTGCGGCCAGTCGATACGCCCGGGCATAAGTCACCGGCGCGTCCGGATGCACGCTGTCGAGCAGCATCAGGTGGTCTTTCATCCGCTCGATCATGCCCCGCATCAGCGGGTGGTTCGGATTCAGCCGCGGATCGTTGGTTGCCTGCCCGGCTTTGAGCAGTGCGAAGACCACCAGCGCGTTGGCCCCTTCCGCATAGCTCTTGGTTGCCGGGTTGACCAACTGCACCTCATCGCCCTTCATATTGGACAGGAGAAACTGCACATAGTGGCTCATTGTCTGGCCCACGGCCGCGTCGAGCGTGTCCACGGCCGGCACGGGCAGCGGTTGCGGCGCGGGCAGGGCGGCCAGGCCAGAGACGGGACGGGTCGCCGGGCCAGCCGCAACCGGTCGGGTTGTCGGCAGGAGCGCGACAGGCCGCGTTTGGGGCGCAATCGCCACCTCGATCGCCGGGCGTGTCATTGGCGCGAGCGGCGCCGGCTCAACGCCAGCCACCGGCGCTTCCGGCGCCGGGATCGCCGCCGGCTGCGGCAGACGGGCCTCGATCATCGCCTTGCGGCTGGCGAGCACCTGGTTCTCCTGCTGTGCCAGCAGGATATCGTAGACGCGCATCTGGTCCTGCTTGGCCCGCTCGACCACGTCCCAAAGCGCCGTGTCGGCCACATGCGTCCCGGCCACCAGCCGCTCGATCTCCCGGTATTTCCCGTGCGCCTCGCTGGTTCGGCCCTCGATGGCCAGTTGCTCGGCCTGGCCTTTCAACTCGACAATGCGCACCGCCATTGGATCGGTTTGAGCCTGTTGCGGTTGAATGCCCGCGACCAGGGCGGCGCGATGGCGAACGACAGCCATGGCTACGATCACCAGCAGTCCCGCTGCCGCGGCCGCCGCGATGAACATCAATTTCGATTCGCCGCTGTCTGGATCGTCCTGGTGCATCACAGGCTCCTTGGATATTGATACCGCAGGCACCGCCCACCAGCATGACGCGGTAGGTTATTCCGGGTCGTCACGGGCCTTTGGCCCACCCGCATACGACGGAAGATGCCGGAATGGTCATTCTGAACGTACTCGTGGAGAATCTGGCCTTGGACTCCGAAGCCGGATGTTTCGCGAGTACGCTCAACATGACGATTCAACGACGTCACTTTCCATGACGATTCGACGACGCCACTTTCAGAGCAGCGTAGCGAGAAATCTCTGCGTTCGGACGCAGGAGTCTCGCGAATTCAACACACACCGCATCGGAGAACCGAGATGCTTCGCTGCGCTCTGCACGACATGAATCTCGCATCCCGACGCTCCTCATTTGCCGGCGGCCTCACCGCTTTGGGCACCGTCCATCGCCCAGAGTATCACATTCTTCAGCAGCCCCTGGGCATACGCCGGTTTGTAGCCCAGCACGCCCCAGGTATTCGTGCCCAGCAGCCCGAACGTCGTGTCAACCGGACTGAAGATCACCCGGCCGGCGCCGGATGTCAACATCTCCACCCTGGCCGCCGCGCGGCCGAGTTTGCGCTCGGCGTACGGCCGGAGTTGCGGTTTGGCCAGGTCGTCCATCCCATCGCCACTGCCCGCAATCACCGGGTGCGTCTCGCCCAGCACGCTCGTGGTCTTGCCTGGAAACGCCGCGGCCAGCATGGAAGCATGCACGCTCGTGGAAAAGAGTCCCGACCCGCCGGCCGCGTCGATGTAGAGCGTGCCGCCGTCCTCGACGAATTTGCGCAGGTTCTCGATCTGTCTGGCCGAGGGCGTGAACGGAGCCGTGCCGGTCATCACCGCGATCGGCCAGCGGGCCGCCCGCAGATCCTCCATGTCCACCACCTCGCGCAGCAGCCCGTACCCGGTCTGGTATTGGAACAGCGAGGCGAATCGTTCGAGCGCGCCCGGCTCGGGGTTCCAGTTGCCCCCGTAGCGAACCTGGGCGATCAGCACGTTGAACCCCGCCGCGTCCCGCGGGGGTGGAATCACCGTGGAGGTCAGGCGGTTGCGCAGGTCGCCCTTGCCGGCCTCGTAGATGAACAGGTTCGTGCCGAACTCGAAGACCGGCGTTCGCGTCTTGTCCGCCCGCAACTGCCACCACTGCGAGATGTCCTCCGGCGAGTGCAGCATCAGCAGCCGCACGCCGTTGGAAATGCACCGCATTCTGGGTTTGGCGGCGATCGGAAAATTCACACTGTACACATCGTGGTCGGCCGGCAGGTCGGTCCATTCGTAATCCGGCGCGAGCTTGCGCCCCAGGTCGAGCACGAACTGGTTGAACCTGGGACTGCCGCCGTCGGCGTGGGTGAAAAGCAGTCCGCCGGAATTGATGTAGCGGCGCAGCTTCACGTAGTCCTGTTCCTTCAGAGATACCGGCTCGTGCGAGGCCAGGTAGAGGATCGGCGAGTCGGCCCAGTCCGTCCAGTCGCGCGACAGGGGCACGATCTGCCAGTTCAGAGGGCGCTCGAGCTGCGCCGACGCATATCGCGCCAGGTTCGCCAGGTCGCGCGGGCGGTTGGCCCAGGCCCCGTCAAAACGCAGCTTGTTCATGAGGATCGGATGCCGGCCGCGGGCCAGGAAGAGCAGGCAATAGGCGTTCTGCACCTCACTGCGTTCGCCGCCGCCCCAGCCGCCGCCGCCCCAGCCGCCGCGCGCGGCCTGTCCGTCGATGATCCATCTGGCCAGCTCGCGATACCAGTCATGGTCGCCGAAATACTTGAAGCCCGACGCCAGTCCGACGCGCTCGATGCCGTAGAGCGTGTACCCATCGAGGCGATCGGGCAGCACGTTGTTGCCGGTCTCGAGCCAGGCAAGGCCGCGGGCGAGCGGCGGTGGAAACGGGTTCCGGCCGACGACCGAGCCGAACGACGGAGCATCGAGGTAATCGTGGGTCACGAACAGCGAAGCAATCCCGGCGACGGTCATCGACAGCCGTCCGGCGCCTGCGCCGCCGGCTCTGTAGCTCCAGTCTCCCTCGGGGCACTGGTTGAACGTCCAGTGATCCTGGACCGCCGACCAGTACGTTCCCGGAACCTCGACGCCCACCTCCGCTCCCGACCAGACGCCGAGCAGGCCGTATTGCGAGTTGGAGTTGTCCCAGTCGCCATTGCTGGACGCACGGGTATAGGTATACGCCCCGTGACGGTGGTTGGTCTTGAGCCAGTCCACATCGGCCGCAAGCTGGCGGCGGTCCTCGGGACGGTTGTAGAGTGCCAGGGCCGTGGCGCGAATGCCGCGGGTATAGGTTTCCGGTCCACCGCCGAGCGGCATGTCGCGCATCGCCGACAGGACGTCCTTCATGAACTTGGCGCGAACATTCAGCCGCTCGTCCGAGATCGCCTGCCCGGCCTGGAGCAGTGCGTAGACGCACAAGGCGTTGACGCCCATCGACGTGGGGTCGTTGGGGCGCGTGCCCCGGATCATCGACCCGTTCATCTGGCCGAGGATGTTGTTGACCGCCCGCTCGATTGCCTGGCCGATCTCCTCGTCGCTCAAGCCGCCCTGCGGAATGCGCGTCGGCCGGACTGGCGGCCGCTTCGGCAGCACCACGACCGATTGCGGGACGGGAATTCCCGGCTTCACAACGGGCCGTGTTGCCGGGGCGATCCTGGGTGGCTCCGGTGTCGCGACGATTGTCGCAGGGCGGGTCACCGGCGCCGGTTCGGGCACCACCGTCACCAGCGGTGGCTCGGGCGTGGTGATGGCCGGTTGAGTCGCGGGCGGCGGCGCGGCCATCGCCTGCCTGCTGGCTTCACGCTTGAGCAGTCGTTCCAGCACGAGCCCCTGCGCCTGTCTGGCGTCGCTGAGTATCGCGACCATCTGCGGATCATCACGCAGGTCCAGCGGGGCCGCCATCTCCTGCAGCGACTGGTACTGCTGGTGGGCGGCCACGATGTCTCCACGCGCCAGGCTTTGGTCGGCCTGCACCTTCGTCTCCAGCAACGCGGCCCGGGTGGCGTCGGCGATAACCGGCGGGCGATCCTTCAGCAGCCAGACCACGACCAGCGATTCCGCCAGGATCAGGCACGCGAGCAGGCTCGCCACGGCGGGGCGGCGGCGGCTTGGCGGGGGAGCGGCCGCCTGCGGTACGGGGTCTGTCGACTGCGGCACGGGAATGCCGTAGACCATGTCGTCCATTGCCGTGGCCGGAGATGGCGCCTGGGCCGGCAGGAAGATCTCCGGCGGCAGGTACGGAATGCGGGTGGATCGGCCGCAGGCCGGGCAGAGGACGAAGTTCCCGCAGTCATCCTGCGAGATGTGCAGGGACTTGCCGCAGGCCGGACATCGTGTCTTGCGGCTGATGGGGGTTGGCTCCTTGCTCATGGCCCGTTCCTTCTGTCGGCTGTTCGGAGGTCACGCTTCGGCGTGTCTTGCCGGCGTTTCCAGGCGAAGACACGCCGAAGCGCGAACTCCGGACAGGCCTCCGGCCTTGGTTTCGGCCACAAACAACCGCCCCGGGTCTCGGCGGGCATTCCCGTGCAATTGTCCTGCACCGTCCGGCCCTCACATGCTATCATCCATACCCAAGGCCGGTCCATACCTTTCCGGCCAACTCGTCATGCCCAAGCGGCCCTCACATTTCCTTGCCGTCATCCTCTTCCGGGCCGCAGTTCTCGTGTTCTTCCCGGCCACATCTGCCGTGGCCCAGGCGACGCAGCCTGCCGGCGAGCCGCTCGTCCGCGCCGTGGCCCAGTTGGGTGATCCGGATTTCCAGCGGCGTGAACAGGCCATGCGCGTGCTCTGGCAGGCCGGCCCGGACGCCGCGGAAATCCTCCAGGAAGCCGCCCGATTCGAGGATGCGGAGATTTCCTCGCGGGCCAAGGCGCTGCTTGGGGACTTGCGTTGGGGAATCCGCGCCGACCTGCCCGATGCCGTCGTGTCACTGATGCGCAACTACTACAAGGGGGACTGGAACGAGAAACAGGCCGCCATCGAGGCCCTCACCAAAGTCGATGTGCCGCAGTCGGTGCTGGCCATCGCTCGTTTGGCGGCCGCCGAGCCCGTCGCCGATCGCCTGCGACGTAATGCCCTCTTCGGAGAGCCGGCCGGGCTGGCCGCGGTGTATGCTTCACGACTGGCGGCCATCGACGCTCCTGACGAGCAGATCGAACAGACGCTGCAACTGACGCTGGACGCGGCCAATCCGGACGATGCCTGCAATGCCTATCCCGCGTGGGCGGCCGTGTCGGGCAACGCCGATCATGTGGCCGGGCTTCTGGACCGCCTGGGCAAGGACCCGCGCTGGCCGGGCAACGCCGTCAGGGCGCTGGTCCTGGTCAAGCGGGCATCCGGCGATGTGCGGGGCGCGACGAAACTTGCCGACGAACTGGTCGACAGCGACCGCACCGACTGCCTACTCGTGGAACAGGCCCAGTGGCGGCGCCTGGCCGGGCAGTACGCCGCCGATCGCGTGCAGCTTGGCATCCCTTCGCTGGTCGCCTTTGCGGCAGCGGTGAACACCCGCGCGGGCCTCCCGGATGTCGCGGACAATCTCGCCCGCACACTTGTCGAAGGAACCCATCAGGAAGGCGGATCGCCACTGGCGGGCGTGCAGGCGGCGCTGGCCACGGGGCGAGTGAAGGACGCCCTGGCGCTGCTGGACAAGATCGACGATCCCGCCATCCGCGTTCAGGTTCTCTATCTGTGGCAGGACTATGCGGCGGCCGTGGAATCGGCCCGCCGGCTGCTGACGGAGCGATCGCATTCCGCGGAGGAGCGGGCCTCGATGGAGCTGATCCTCGCCCGCATGGCGTTCTTCACGGGCGATCCCGAAACGGGACGGGAGCTGTTTTCTCCTCTCCAGGCAGACGCCCTCAAACGGGGGGACAGCAAGCGGCTATATCGCCTTGTCGCCACGCTGGCCCTGGTCGATCGCCGTGAAGATGCGCTCAAACTCGCGCAGGAGGCCCTGGCCCGGATTCCGGCGGCGGAGTTCCGCCTTACCATGATCGAC
>JBEKVL010000032.1:0-16900 GCA_049514055.1 Tepidisphaeraceae bacterium
TAGGGCTTTCGCTATTGTAACCCGAAGGGGCGTGGCCAGGAAATCATCACTCGCCAGAAGCGCGCCGGGCGGCCGGGGACGGCCGCGCTCCCGGACACAGGCGGGGACGCGTGTGCTACACAGAACCGGGGCTGCCGTGGTGGCGGCAGCCCCGGAGTTGGATTCAATTGTCAAACGACCGGGATCAGAGGAGATCCCAGCCCGTGCGGTTGACGCGCTTCACGAACCTGGCGGCGTCCGCGATGTTGGTCGACTTCATGTTCGGGCCGTCCCAATCCATCTTCCGGCCGACGCCCACGCGCATGGCGATGCAGCCGAGCAGGATGATTTCGGTGAGATAGGCCGCGATGTCGAAGTTCGAGTAGGCCGGCGTGCCGTCCTTCATCATGTTGAACCATTCCTGGTTGTGGCCGGGCGAACGCGGGATGGTCTGGGGCACGGCCTTGGCGGCCTCGTGGTTGTTGCCGCCCTTGTACTTGGGGTCTTCCTTGAGTTTGAGGAGGAACTCCGAGCCGTAGTCGTCGGGCGAGAAGATCTGGCCCTTTTCGCCGATGATCAGGCAACCGCTGCCGGGGAGGCGGCCCTTTTCCTTTTTGACTTCCAGGATGTCGGCCGTCAGTTCGGGCTTGGGACGGAACGTGTCCGGGGCGTCGGGGTTGCCGTCGTACCACCAGAACTTGAGCGGCGGGAGGCCTTCGCGTTCGGGGAACTCGAAGCGAATGCGCGAGGTCTTGGGGTAGGTCTCGGGGAACATCTGCGACGTGGCTTCGCACTCGACCACGTTGGGGTAGCCGAGTTTGAGGGCGCGGAAAGGCATGTTGACGGTGTGGCAGGCCATGTCGCCGAGGGCACCCGTGCCGAAGTCGAGCCAGCCGCGCCAGTTGAAGCTGTGATAGACGCCCTTCTTGAACGGACGTTTCGGGGCCGGGCCGAGCCAGAGATCCCAGTCGAGAGTCGCGGGCACGGGATCCTCGCCGTCGGGGCGGGCAATGCCCTGCGGCCAGATCGGACGGTTGGACCAGACGTGCAGTTCCAGCGGGTTGCCGATGACGCCGGCCTGGATGACCTCGACGGCGCGGCGCAGGCCGCTGCCGGCGCTGCCCTGGTTGCCCATCTGCGTCGCCACTTTCTTCTCCTTGGCCAGCGCCCGCAGCGTGCGGGCTTCCCAGACGGTCTGGGTGAAGGGCTTCTGGCAGTAGACGTGCTTGCCCAACTTCATGGCGGTGCCGGCCGCGACGGCGTGGCAATGATCGGGCGTGGAGACGGTGACGGCGTCGATGCCCTTCTCCATCTCGTCGAACATCTTGCGGAAATCGCGGTAGAGCTTGGCGCCCGGGTGCTTCTTGGCCTTATTGTTCAGGGTGTTCTCGTCGACGTCGCAGAGGGCGACGATTTCGCCGCCGCAGCGGGCCGAGTCCTCGCAGTCGCTGTCGCCCTTGCCGCCGACGCCGATGCAGGCCACGCGGACCTTGTCGTTGGCGCCGCGGACCTGGGCGCTGACGATGTGCGGGAAGGCAATCGTTGCGGCCGCGGTGATGGCGCTGGCGCGCAGGAAATCGCGGCGCGAAGCGCCGGCCGGTGGAATGATGCTTCTGCTCTTCGTGGATTCCGATGCCATGGATGCTCCTCAGGTTGTTGGACAATAAGTGCGATGTATCAACTCGATACAGGGCGTCATTCTCTATTTACCACGCGGCGAGTCAAATGTGGAAGGTTGTTTGATCGGAGTTCCGCCGGTAGCCGCGATGGGTCATCGCGGCGGGGGAACCGCGATCAACGATCGCGGCTACAGGCGGAACTCCGATCGAATTGCGGGTAGGATGCCCCTCATGGCGGACAGCGAAGCACCCCAAGCCGTGAGGCACGACTGGCGGGCGACCCTGCGCCGACTCGGGCCGGCGGGGTTCCTGGCCGTGCTTTCGATGACTCTGCCCATCCTCGGCATGCTCGTGGTCATCGGCACGCTCAACCACTCCGCGCCGTGGCTCAAGTCCCATGGAGCGCTGGGCGGGTTGATTTACGTCACCGTCTTCTGGCCGCTCGGAGGGTTCGCCATTGTGCCCACCTGGTCGTTCTCGGCGCTGGCCGGCTGGGCTTACGGACCCTGGATCGGCACGTCCCTGGCGCTGTGCGCCTTCACCGGCGCGGCGATCGTGGCGTACTTCTTCGCGCAGTTCATCTGTGGGGACCGCGTCACCCGGGTCATTGAAGAGCATGTGAAATGGAAAGCTGTCTACCGCGCGCTCATCGACCGGGGATTCTGGCGAACACTCGGGATCGTGACGCTGCTCCGCATTCCGCCAAGTTCGCCCTTCTCGCTCACCAACTACGTGATGGCCGCCGCCCGGGTGCCGCTAGGACCGTACATCCTTGGGACGTTTCTGGGTCTGGCGCCGCGGACGACGGCAGTTGTGATCACCTTCACGGGACTCAAGGAGTTTGATCTTCGCCACCCGGGAGACAGTGCATACATGGGCATCTGGGTCGTGGTCACGATCGTGGTGGTTGCCATCATCGCCCGGATCGCCCAGAAAGCCCTGCACAACATCACCGGCGCGCCCGCGGTAGAGTCAACATCGGGAGACTGAACATGAAATCAACCGGTCGTATGATTCGCGGTGCTTTGCTCGTGCTCGGGTTGCTGTGCGTTTCCGGGGCGCAGAGCGCGCCGGCCGCGGAGAAGGACGGGAAGGCGCCCGAAGGCTTCGTCGCCATCTTCGACGGCAAGACGTTCGACGGCTGGGAGGGCAATAAGGGCGTTTTCCGCATTGAAGACGGCGCGATCGTGGGCGGCAGCGTGAAGCAGGGTCTGCCGCGCAACGAGTTCCTTTGCACGACTAAAGACTACGGCGATTTCGAGTTGCGGCTGAAGTTCAAGCTGCTCGGCAAGGAGGCCAACGGCGGGGTGCAGATCCGCAGCCGGCGGGTTCCCAACAGCAGCGAAGTCAGCGGCTACCAGGCCGACCTCGGGCAGACCTACTGGGGCACGCTTTACGACGAATCCCGCCGCAACAAGACCATCGCCAAGACCAACCTGGACGAGCTGAAGAAGGTCCTGAAGATGGAGGACTGGAACGAGTACCGCATCCTCTGCCAGGGCCGGCGGATACAGCTCTGGATCAACGGCCTGCAAACGGTGGATTACACCGAGGCCGACGAGAAGCTCGAGCAGACCGGGATCATCGGCCTGCAGATTCACGGCGGGCCGGCCAGCGAGGCGTGGTACAAGGACATCGCGATCAGGCCGCTGGACGCGGCAAAATAACTACGCCGCGTTTTTCTGCGTGATGTCGATCGCGCGATGCACGATCTGGTTTCCGCCGGCGCGCTTGGCGTTGTACATCAGCCCGTCGGCGGCGGCCAGCAACTTGTCGAGCGGCAGTGTTTGTCCCTGGGTGCGCACCAGTACCACTCCGGCGCTGAGCGTGACTTTACAGTTGAGCTCCTTCGCCGATCGCTCGGCCACCGAGTCCAGGACGCGCTGGAGTGCCTGCACGGCATCATCCGCACTGCAATCGGTCAACACCACCACGAATTCGTCGCCGCCCATGCGTCCCACGGCGTCATTCTGGCGAATGCCCTGCTGCACCTGCTCCACGACCATCTTCAGGGCCTGATCGCCCCGGGCGTGTCCGGAGGCATCATTAAGCGTCTTGAAATTGTCGATGTCCAGGTAGACCACGGCGAAACTGGCGCCGTAGCGGCAGGCCTTGGCCAGGAGCTCGTTGGCCCGGGCGGTGAACCCGTCGCGGTTGAGGGCGGCGGTGAGCGGATCGTGGCTGGCGGCCTGTTCCAACTGGCTCTGCTGCTGGAGCAGTTGATGCACCGCCTTGCCGTCGCTGGCGGCCTGTTGCAGCATCTCGTGTACCGTGCCCATCAGCCGCGTGGTGTTGTCGGCAACCTCTTTGGTGGCCTGTTCCAGCAGTTCGGTGAGCCTGGTTTCCGGCGGGTCGCCCTGCTCGAAGTAGCAGAAGAGCTGATTGAACTCCTTCTGCACCGATTCCAGGAACTGTTCCACCGAGACGGTGTTTTCGCCGCGGTGGGCGGCGAGGAAGTCCCGCATTTCCCCGGCGTCCTGGCGGTTCCACTGGTCCAGCACATGGGGGAACAACGAAGCCAGGTACACGGCGTCGGCAATGACCGGCTTGGCGATGAATTCCTTGAGGCTGGCATAATTATGATGGAAGGCCACGGAGTCCACGAACAGGTCGGGCAATTCGAGTTTCTGGGCGACGCAACGGGCCAGTTCGGCGTGGTCGAGCCGGAAGAGCCCTCGCTCCTTGACCAGCCGGGCTTTCCAGTCGAGAGACACATCCTGCAATACCGGCGTGAGTTGCTCCTTGGCGACGGCGAACATCACCGGCAGGGCGAAATCCTGGAAGAGTCCGGCCGCAAAGGCCTCTTCGGCCTGCTTGGCATCGTGCAGCGCGGCATACTGCTTGGCGGCGACGGCCTTGCAGAGGCTGGCCGACCAGAACATGCGCGATTCGTCGGTGGTCAGGCGCAGTTCGTTGTGCAGGCCGGTGACGCAATAGCTGATTGCCAGCGTGCGCACGGTGCTGAGCCCCAGCAGGTTCACGGCGACCTGCACTTTGGTCACCTTGTTGCGGACGCCGAACCACGACGAGTTGGCCAGGCTCAGCATCTTGGTGCTGAGTGAACTGTCCGAACTGATCACCTTGCTGTACTCGCTGGGTTCGGCATCGGGGTCCTTTCCGAGTTCCACGAATTTCATCGCCACGGCGGCGGTGGTGGGCAGATAGGACATGGACTCGATGCGAGCCCGCACTTGCTGCTCGAGTTGGCCGGTGGGTCCCGTGGTCGCTGCCGGCGGGGCAGCTTTTGGGGTTGTTACTGGTCTGACAGGCAATATGTCGCTCATGGTTCGATCTCCCGATCCGGCACCGTCATGCTTCCGCCCGAACCTGGGGCCGCCCAGGTGTGTTGCCCGTGCCATTGGCCGGTAATCAGTACGGCGCGGGCAGTCCCGACTGGCGGAAACAACTGACGAAGTGGCCGATCACCAGCAGATTCATCGGCGCGCTGCACCGGACACTTTAAGTAGAAACCGCACGGTGGAACTAAAGCACCCCGCGTTGCCGGCCGATGGGACGGTTAAGACCGCAAATGGTCGGGGTGCAAGTGGTCGGGTTCGCACCAGGCGAACCGCACAAAGAACGGCCGTGACAGGTGCTTGTCGGGCCGGCTCGGGTGAGTACAGGAGCCCCGAGGCGTGGTTAAGTCAATCATGCGAAGGAGCATGGTATGGACAACAATTCAGGGATGCTATTCGGGCGCGTGTTGATCGTGGGATCCGAACAGGGGCTGGCGGAAATCGGCGGCGTTGTTCAGGATCTGCCGTGGACGTGCATATTGAGCCACTCTGTCCGGGAGGCGCTGCGACTGTTACGCGAAGACCCGGCGTTGGACATGGTCGTGCTGGCCCCCGGCGACGCGGTCGATCCGTATCTCGAGCTCTGCCGCACGATCAAGTTCGACAAACGCACCAGTTTCCTGAGCGTCGTGGCCATCCTCGGTCCGCAACACGCCCACCGGGGCGAGCATGCCTTTGACGCCGGTGCCGACGATCTGGCCTGCACCTCGGCTCCCAGACGGGAGACCGTCCAGCGGCTGCTGCGGGCTTTGCGGGTCAAGCGGGCCACCGACCAGTTGGAGGACTCGGCCGCGGTGCTGACAGCGCTGGCCAACGCCATCGAAGGCAAGGACCACTGCACCTGCGGGCACGTCGAGCGTGTCGGTGCCTATTGCGTGGAAATCGGCCGCCGACTCGGCGTGTGCGACGACGAACTGGCCGCCCTGAAGACCGGCGGCGTGGTGCATGACATCGGCAAGATCGGCATTCCCGACCAGATCCTCAACAAACCCGGCAAGCTCACGGATGAGGAGTTCGCCATCGTCAAACGCCATCCGCTCATCGGCTACGATATTCTCAAGTCGCTGCGGACGTTCCGTCTGGTCCTGCCCATCGTCCGCTGGCACCACGAGCGGCCCAACGGCACCGGCTATCCCGACGGTCTGCAGGGCGCGGACCTGCCACTGTTGCCGCGGATCACTTCGGTGGCCGATGTGTTCGACGCGATCAGCACCGACCGGCCGTATCGCAAGGCCCTTCCTCTGGCGCAATGCAGAACCATCCTTACAGGGGATGCTGAAAAAGGCTGGCTTGATATGGACATCGTGAAGATCTTCTGCGAAATCCTGGATTCCGGCAGCCAGAACCTGCTCCAGGCCGCCGCGTGAGCGGTTCGGATTGCAGCCCGTTCGGAGTACCGCCTTCAGGCGGTTTCATTCCCGGCTAAAGCCGGTACTCCGAGCGCCACTACGAACCGTCACCGGCCCAAGCAAGCCCGATACCGGCGAGCCACGATAGCGCGTGGGGATGGTGGCGTAGTGGTTGGCCAGCGTGTTGTAGACAAGCACCTCGACGTGGTTTTCACCAGGTTTCACCAGGCCGGTCAGGTCGAACTGCCACGGCGGGGCGACACGCACGCCGGCGGCTTTGCCGTTGACATGCGCCTCGACGCTGCCGGCCACTTTGCCCAGGTCGAGCGTGATGCGGCCAGCGGCCTGCTCGGGGGAGAAAGCCAACGTCCGACGATACCAGGCGCCTCCGGAATAGCAGGCCAGACCGTCGATCTGCGACCAGTCGCCCGCGGCCAGCACGCCTTTGCCACATTCCAGCAGAATCGGTTCCGCAATCGCGGCGCCGCCGTAGCAGCCGCGGTCCTGCTCGATGCGCAGCGAAATGCTCGCGCAGCCGCCGGCCGCTTGCCGGAGTTCGGCGCGATAGGATGTGGCCTTCACATCAGTCCGCTTTGCAGGCTCAAGTTCACACGCAGTCACCTTCAACTCGACACCGTCAGCCCAGGCGCGCAACTTGCCGCGGGCGACCACGGTCATGGCCCTGAGGCCCGGAGCGGCCGTGAAACGATACCAGCCGGCCGGGGATGCTTCGCCGGGGCGGGTGTCGAACGGCAACACACCGGGGTTGTTGTACCAGTTCATGGCCAGCGTGCCGGTCTTCACGCCGGCCGAGAAGACCGGGGAATCATCGCCGTCGCCGAGTTTCCCGGCCGCGCCGACGATGATGGACGACCGGCCGGGGGAATCGAACCGGGCCAGCAGGGGGTTGCCGCCGGCCTTAAGCGCGGCCACGCCGGCGGGTTGTTTCTGCTTCGCATGATTGAGCCAGATCGCCACCGGCTTGGTTCCGCCGACCGCGATGCGCGCGGCCGATTCCGCCGGTGCGGCTATTGATGTGAACAGGTAATACCGCGAGCCTTCGGGTTCCTTGCCATACGAAGTGCCGGTGCCCGATGTTTGCAGCCTGCCCAAGCCGATGAACTCATCCGACATTTCCTCTTTCAGTCCATGGTAGCCCTGGTGGCCGGGGTCGCCCTCGATGCCCCAGCGCCAGGAGAAACTGTACGGTTTCCACGAATACTTCTTCCCGCCGGCCTGCACGGGAGCGGCCGGGTCAACACGATCGAGTTTGGCAAGCTCCTCTTCCAGCACGGCGCTGTCCACATTGTCGGGCAGCGGGCCGAGTTTCCAGAACTTCGGGCCGAAGGCGTACGTCACCTTGGCCCACTTGCTGTCGTCGGTCTCCGGCTTTTCCCAGCCGGGATTCGCCTGCGGTTCATCGGCGTAACGGAATTGCCGCGCCTCGGCGCCGATGAACCCCGCAAACGGCGGCCAGCGGTAGTCGCCAAAACGATTGTCCATCGTCGGCTTGAGCTCGAATTCCCAGTTGCCATCGAGCGAGATTTCGGCCAGATTGCGCTCGGCCGGTAATTCCTTCTCGATCTTCGCCTCACCGGCCGCGAATACGATCAATTGCGGTTCCTTCTCGCCCAGCGGCAGGCGCAGCTTCGTTCCGTCGGCCGTCTGCGAAATCGCGGTCAGTTCCCGTGTTTCGCCGTTCCACGGATTCCACAATTCCACACGTCCCCTGGCGCGGAAGGAACACTCCGCGCCCTGTGTTCCGCCGTAGACGAAGTAGACGTCGCGGTTACCCTCGCGGCGGTGCATGATGTGCGGCACCTTATCGCCCGCGATCGAGAAATCGCGCGTGAAGACCTTGTCCATCTCCGCGAGGATGGCCCCGGATTTCCCGGCCATGATCGCGATGCCGCCGCCGTCGATCCGGTGCACTTGCACATTGTCGAGCATCTTGGCTTCTTTCGCGGTCGTGCCGAAGATGCCCTTAACCAGGGAATCCAGTTCCGCGTCATCGGCCCCGATCCGGTCGCTCGCTTCTGGCAACGCTCGCACGGCCGCCACCATGCCTTTGCCGCGCATGAAATCGGCCGCCTTCTGCATCGTCGAATAGCGGATCGCGCGCATGGCCGGGAGCACCAGCGTGCGATATTCCTCGCCGCTCACGCACAGTTTGCCGTCTTTCACCACGGCGCGATCGAGTGATTCGAAGTCGATGAAGTCGAAATCCACGCCGGCGGCATAGAGGTCGCGGCCGACGGCGAAGGCGGTGTCCACCGCTTCCTGGCCGCCGAGCCCGGCCTCCATCGGGGCCACGGGATAGAGCACGGCCACGTCGCAGCGGTGATGTCCCTGGCTGAGCACGTAACTTAAGCGCTGCGTGCAACCAAGGAAAGTACCCATGTGTGTCCAATAGGGCATGTGGTAGTGATTGCAGGGCGGAGCCCATTCCCACCAGCCGCCGTGGGTCGAGTAGTACAGCCCGTGGAACGTCAGCAGGTTCTGGCCCATCGCGAAGTTGGCGAAGGTGGCATCCGCCAGAGCCTCCGGCGTCGTGCCCCAGCCGCTGCCGTAGTAGCCTTCGATCCAGGTACGCGGGCGCAGGTAAAGGTGGGAGATCGAACTGGCCACCTTGTTCTTGATGACGTCGCGAGCCAAACCCGGCTGGTCGCAGCCGGGGCCGCTCATCCAGCGCTGGGTGCGGAAATAGTCGCCGAACTCCACGACGTTCCGCCCCCGGCCGCCGTGGTCACATCCGTAGATCATGCCATTCTTGTTGTGCCATTCGAAATTGGGGCGGAAAAAACCCTCCTCCGTCAGCGAGACCATCACGTCGCGGTAATCGAGCCGGACCTTCGTCGTCCGCGGCCCAATTCCCGCGAATAGCGCCGGCAGTTCCGGCACCAGGTCGTATCCCTTACGCCGCCTGAATTCCTCGGCAAATCGCCCGGTCCAGAGGTTCCCGCGCACGCCGAACTCCAGCTCATCGGAGAAGAAGAAGTTCAGCCCCTTGCCCGCTTCGCCGGGATTCTTGTCAACAAAACGCTGGAAGAACTTCGCGGCGTATTGATTGCCCGTCTTCGGATTGAGCGGATCGACCGACCAGGGATTGACCTTGGCGCTGACGGCGATGATCTGCCATTTCCCGGCCGGGGCATTCCAGCGCAGCGTGCCATCCTTCACGTTGCCCCGCAGGTCCACGGCGCTGCTCGCGTCCAGCTTGCCCGCGGCCACGCGATACGCCGTCACGCCGATCGTGCCCTCCGGCGTTTCCCACTGCACTTCCCGGCCGCCATCGACATCCTTACTCGCTGACGCCAGTGTCGCCCCGCGCAGGGTCGGGTCTTCGCGAATGATCTCGTCCATGATGAATCCCTGGCCGATTCCCAGCGTGTAATCGCTGAGGCTGACGGCCATGCCCCGGCTGCGGGCCTCTTTCACAAACCACTGCACCAGTTCCCACCACTTGTCCGAGAACAACGGCGGATCGCTGGGAAAACTCAGCCCATACGACCGCCCGCCGCGATCGCTGTGGGCGTAGTTGATCTGCAACCCCATCGTGCCCTTGCCGGCCAGTTGGTCCATCTGCCACGTCAGGCGTTCCTTGGTCAACGGGTCGCCCAGCCACCAGTAAAACGCCACTTCCCCATACCCGGCCGGCGGCTTGCGGAAACCCGGAAGCACATCCAGGTAGGCTGAACGGTTCGGATACCCAATGGCATCCGCCGGCGGCGCGGCCACCCGCGCGGGATCGCTGAACTCCAAATCCCCCGCGGCCACATGAAGGGCTGTCGCCGTAACGAACAGCCCCGCAAGGCCAACTCCCGTTGCGATGACTCGTGTTGTGGTCATGCCCCATTCATACCGCGCTGGGGGATATGAGTCACGATGCCGGTTCGAGTCCGTAGTCAGTGGTGTTCTCCAGATTCGCCGCGACGATTGTCGCGGGCTAGAATAATGCCGATGAGCATCGCCCTTGAGATTCGGAGCAAACGGCCATGAACCTCACGCGTCGACAAACACTCGCGGTGCTGGCAACGGCGACCCTCGGCGGCTGCGCGGGCGCCGGCGTCCCGTCCAGCGGGAATTCCGCCTTGGGGCCGGTCGATGTCGGGGCCATCGAGGCCTATCCGGCCGATGGCGTCTACGCCGGATTCCGCGACCGCCACGAACTGTTCATCGTGCGCGCGGGGAACCGGATATTCGCCCAGTCGGCAATCTGCACGCACCGGCGCTGCGCGCTGGCGGCCGCCGAAGCCGGATTTGTCTGCGGATGCCACGGCTCGACCTTCACGCTCCAGGGCAAAGTGACCCGGGGCCCGGCCGTCCAGGATCTGCCGCGCTTCGCCATCGAGAAAGACGCCCGCGGCCACTTGCTCGTTCATCCCGAACGCGTGCTCGCGACCGGCCAGTTCGACGAGCCCGGGGCCTTCATCGCACTCTGATTGCGGCGCGGGCGTCCAGCCTGCGCTGGGTCGTGCAGGCTGGAAGCCCGCACCACACAATGCCGCGGCAATCTAAAACTCCAGCACAAAGCTCGTGATGATGCCCCAGCGCATTTCATCCCGCGCGCCGCTGTCAATGGGGAAGACGTAGCCCACGCCGATCCGCGGCTGCACCGGGCCGACCGAATTGAAGTTGAGCCGCAGGCCCGCCGTTCCGAAGAGCCGGTTGGTGCCGTCGTCTTCTCCGCTGAGGACGCGCTCGCCGTTCAGTTCGAAGATGGGAATCGTGCGCATCACGCCGGGGATCGGCAGATCCTTGTGCTCCAGGTTGTAGCCCAGTACTAGATTGTATTCAAATGTATTGGTTCCGCCTTCCTCCGGGCCGGCCAGCATCGACAGTCCCACGCTCGCCTCGATGCTCAGATGTTCGCCCAGGCGCACGAGCTGGAAGAGCTGCGGCACGAACTCGGTGTCCTTGCTGATGCTCGACCCCGAGGGCAGGGCCAGCTCAAAAGCCGCGGCCAGCGTGTAGTCGAAGAACTTGTTGGCCGAGACGTACTGAAAAATCAGATGCCGCACCGCCAGTTCAATGTTGCCGACGTCTTCGGAGGTGTCGTGTTCCGTGCGGCCGGTGATGGGGTCATGGGTCGCCTCGCGTTCCCACGAATAGGGCGCCTCGATCTCCACGGTCAGCAGATTGAAGTTGTATTCCAGTTCCGCGTTGACTTCGTTGGTCTGGACTCCCTTCTTCTCGCCGTGGAAGTAGTCGACGCGGAACTCGCGGTCAACATCCATTTCCGGCGCCCGCAGAGGCTCGACAAACCACCCCTGGCCGTAGGTGCTGCGATGGTCCAGCAGTCCGAAGAGCCCATAGCGGGTGCCGCCGGCCGCGGCCGGCTCCTCGGCCCGTCCGGCGCTGGCCAGCAAACTCGAGCCCGCGAGCGAAACCGCTATCAGGACGGCGCGACGATAATGACAGTTAAACATGATGCAAGCTCCTCCTGCACATGGCAGGGAACAACGACGTGAGCCGGGCGGAAAGTACACCACATGGCATACCGTGTCCGACGCTCCGGCCGGAGACCGGCCTTGAGGGGAACGGCGAGCTGCGAATCAACGAGGATCGCGGCTCGACTTTGTTGCGACTCAATCTCATGTATGACAAGATAGAGGACCGACGAGGTTTTTGTCAAGGGTAGATGAGATTTAGTCTCAACGGTAGCAGGGCCGGCGCCTCGCTGGCCTTCCTGAATCGCCAACCGTCTGGCACACACGGCCAGCGAGGACGCTGGCCTCATTTTCACAGCCGGTGTTGCCGGGAGTTATCGAGATGTGCTTAAGGGCGCCGCGAGACGGTAGTGCTGCGAAATGATCACGCGGTGGCCAGTTCACTCTGCGTGCGCGCGAAGGCGTCCATGGCGTATTCGAGCTGTTCGCGGGTGTGGGCGGCGGAGATTTGCGTGCGGATGCGGGCCTTGCCGCGCGGGACGACAGGGTAGGAGAAGCCGACCACATAGAGGCCCTGGTCGAGCATGGCGTCGGCCATTCTGGCGGCCAGCGCGGCGTCGCCGAGCATGATGGGAACAATCGGGTGCCGGCCGGGGACGATGTCGAAGCCCAGTTTGCTCATGCCGTCGCGGAAGAGGCGGGTGTTGGATTCGAGGCGGTCGCGGAGTTCGGTGGAGCGGGTGAGGAGATCGAGCGCTGCGATCGAGCCGCCGCAGATGGAGGGGGCGAGCGTGTTGGAAAAAAGGTACGGGCGGGAACGCTGGCGCAGGAGTTCGACGATCTCGCGCCGGCCGGCCACATAGCCGCCGCTGGCGCCGCCCAGCGCCTTGCCGAGCGTGCCGGTAAGGATGTCGATGCGCGGGATGACGTTGTGGAATTCGTGTGTTCCCCGGCCGGTCTTACCCATGAAGCCGACGGCGTGCGAGTCGTCGACCATGACCATGGCGTCGTACTTCTCGGCCAAGTCGCAAATGGCTGGGAGGTTGGCAATGGTGCCGTCCATGGAGAAGACGCCGTCGGTGGCGATCATGCGGCAGCGGGCGGCCGCGGCCTCCTTGAGTTTGGCCTCCAGATCCTGCATGTTGTTGTTGAGATAGCGATAGCGTTGGGCCTTGCAGAGGCGGATGCCGTCGATGATGGAGGCGTGGTTGAGTTCGTCGGAAATGACGGCATCCTGCTCGCCCAGGAGCGTTTCGAAGAGGCCGCCGTTGGCGTCGAAACAGGAGGAATAGAGGATCGTATCGTCGGTGCCGAGAAATCGCGACAGGGCGGCCTCGAGATCTTTGTGGACCTGCTGCGTGCCGCAGATGAAACGCACGGAGGCCATGCCGTAGCCCCACTGGTCCAGGGCCTTGTGGGCGGCCGCGATGATTTGCGGGTGCTGGGCCAGGCCGAGGTAGTTGTTGGCGCAGAGGACGATGACCTCGCCCTTGAACGAGCCGACGGCCCGCGGGGCGATGACGCCGACGCGCGTGTTCTGCGGCGTGGTAATCACGCGCTCGGGCTTGTAGAGGCCCTCTTTGCGAATGGAATCGAGCGTGGCGCGAATGTGGTCTTTGCTGGCGGTGAACATGGGTGAAGTATAACGCGCGGGGATTCTTGGAGCACGAAAGGGGGATGCCCAAACGCATCATGCCGATGCGGCAGGCGGTTCCGCTTCGCCAGTGGCCTCCACCGCCTTGAGAATCGGCCTTGCCACCCAAACCCGACCCCATTCGCGGCCCGTGGTCTCTTCGAGCATGCCCGCTTCCTGGATTAACCGGATCGTCTTGCTTGCCGTCGGTGAAGCAACTCCAAGCCGCTCGGCGGCGCGGGCAACCGTCGTGTATGGGTTGATGAACAGATCGTCCAACAGCGTCAGGGCTTTGTGTTGTTTCTTCAGCTTGTTCCGATAGTGCTCTCGCAACCTCAGGATGCCCTGGCTTTGCTCAACAGCGCTGCGGGCAGTGTCGCGCACGGCCACCAGGAAATATCGCAGCCAGCCGGACCAATCGCCGTGCGTGCGAATGCGCTGCAGGGTGCCGTAGTAGCCATCTTTGTGCTGCTCAATGTAGCTTGAGAGATACAGCAGCGGTTTGCTGAGCCGGCCGCGCTCGATCAGGAACAGCGTGATCAGCAACCGGCCAATCCGGCCGTTGCCATCGAGAAAAGGATGTATGGCTTCGAAGTGCTCGTGAATCAGGGCGCACTGGATCAACTCGGGCATCTGTTCGCGCTGGTTCATGAACTTTTCCCACTGCTTGAGACACTCGTGCATTTCCGGGTCAGGTGGCGGGGGAACATAGGTTGCGTCCGCGAGCGTGGACCCAGGCTGGCCGATCCAGTTCTGGCTCCGCCGAAATTCGCCGGGCGTTCTTTCCTGCCCGCGCACGCCCTGCATCAAGACCGCATGCAGATCCCGCACGAGCCGCCCGGCCAGCGGCAGTTTGTCCAGTTTCCGGATGCCCAGATTCAAGGCCGCCACATAGTTGCGCACTTCCAGAACGTCGCTGCCCGGCGGAGTGCGTTTGGGCTCGATCTCGTCAAGCAGCAGATCGGACAAATCCGCCTGCGTGCCCTCGATTCGACTTGACGCCACAGCCTCTCGGTTCATATATGGTGCAATAAGAAGATCGGGATTCGGCAGATACCGGCCGAGCCCCGACAGTTCGCTCAACGCAGCATCCGCCTGGGACAGGAGGAGTACCAGTGCCGCGTCAAACTCGATTGCCGGCGGCAACGGTGTTGGGACAAATGCCCAGTACCCGGTGAGCGTCTTGATCAACCTACCCGCTCGATCTGATATAACGTCTTGAGGACTCATGGGTTGCCAGCTTTGTAACGATTTTACAGAGCGAAAGCCGCTTTGAAAGTAATCGCTGAAAATTTTCAAAGCTCCGGAAGCATTGCAAAATGCTTTCAAAGCCCATCTGCCGTGGTTCCGCACACACCGCAATCCGGCCGACGCTCCAGGTTGACCTGCCGCGCCATCCCGCTTCGCAGGTCCAATAGCAATAGACGGCCCGCCAGCGGTTGGCCGAGGGCGGCGATGACCTTGATCGCTTCCATCGCGCCCCACGAGCCGATTAACCCCGATACCGCGCCAAAGACGGGGAACTGGCGTTTCCACCCCTGCGGCTTGTCCGGATAGAGACACGCCAGGCACGGTGACTTGCCGGGGATGATCGTGGTGATCTGGGCCTGCAACTCATACATGGCGCAGTCGACCATCGGCTTGTTCTGCCGCACGGCCTGCTCGTTGAGCAGAAGACGTTCCTCGAATAACGGGGCCGCATCGACGATGACATCGGCGCGCGACACCAGTTGCTCAACATTAGCCGGAGTGATGTTCTCGGGAATGGTTTCGACAACCACGCGCGGGTTGAGTTCGCGCAATCGCCGGGCGGCCGACTCGACGCGCGGCTTGCCCAGCCAGTCGGCCGTCATCAACAGTTGCCGGTTCAGATCCGACGGTTTGACGTTGCCCGCATGTGCGAGGATCAGCTGCCCCACGCCGGCGGCCGCCAGGTAGAGCGCGGCCGTTCCGCCAACGCCGCCGCAACGGGAGATGAGCACGGTGGCGTTTTTCAGGGCGAGTTGGCCGGCGTCACCGAAATCAGGCACCCACATCTGCCATTCGTAGACGGCCTTTTCGTCGGGCGTCAGAGACTCGCTGGGCGGGTTGTTCATGGGTGTTCCCTTCAACCGCCCGCCAATGGCGAGAGCAGCGCCACCGTGGCGCCGTCCGACAGTGCCAGCGAATCCGGCGACGTCACGACCCGATCCGCAACCATGATGAGATTGCTCCGCCGCGGCCGGCCGGAGTCGTCCAGCAGCAGGCTCCGCAATCGTTCTCCATGCCGCTGGGCCAGGTACGTCAGCAGTTGTATCACCGTGGAGTTCGGCGGCATTTGCACGACCTCCGACGCCCGGCCGGACGCCTCGCGCAACTGCGCCCAGTAGTCAACCGTGACGCGGATGGAGGGGTTGGTGCTGCCGGATGCCATGTCGATCGTCCGCAGGAATGGTAGCGGGAATCGGAGTGGGGACAAGAAACCGTATTGCTACTGACCACGGACCACTGACTACTGACTCTTCAACGTGAACACCGTGATCTCCGGCCGGCAGCGGAAACGCGCCCGGCGGCGGAAGCCGACGCCGCGGCTCACGTACAGTTTGCACTGGCCGACCTCGAACAGGCCCATGTCGAAATGCTTGTGCTTCTGCGGGACCATGATCGATTCGAAGAACGGCAGGCGGATCTGGCCGCCGTGGGTGTGGCCGGCGAGTACCCATTGGGCGCCGGCCCGCTCCAGCGCAAAGACAGAATCGGCGTTGTGGGTCAGGGCGATGACCGGCTCGCCGGGGGGCACGGTGCGGAACGCCTCCTGCGTCGAAAATCGTTCGGTCCACCAGTCTTCCATGCCGACAATCCAGAGTCGCTGGCCGTCGCGCTCGATGGGGAATGCCTCGTTGCGCAGGATGCGGATACCGCGGGCGGCGAGTTTGCCGGCCAGCAACCGGGCGACGGCATCGCTCGACCAGGTCTCCCAGGTCTCGGCGTAGTCGTGATTGCCGAACACGCCGAGCACCGGGCCGCGCAGCAGCGAGGCGACCTCGACGGCCGCATCGACGTGTTTCAGGCCGTGCGTGATGAAATCGCCGGTGATGACGGCCAGGTCATAGGGCATGCGTGTGGCCTGTTCGAGCGCGCGGCGGAGATACCAGACCGGCGTGCCGCGATTGGTGTGGAAATCGCTGACATGCAGGATGCGAAAGCCCTCAAACGCCCGCGGCAGGCCGCGGATGGGCATGGGGAGTTCCACGAACTCCAGGTCGAAGGGAGCCCGGAAGAAGGAATGGCCCAGCGTGGCCACGGCAAAACCGGCCGTGCCCATGGCGTTGAGCATCGAGCGCAGATAGGCCCAGAACGCCCGGGGGCGCTGGGGGGGAGTGAACGTGAATCGCGGGTCTTCGGGCACGATCCGGGATTATGCGCGGGATGAGGGCGAAAGACCACAGACAACCCTGTCACCGCAGAGACGCGGCGCGGCAATTATTTCGGGATCGCGTACCTGCGGTTCGGAGTACCGCCATGGGGCGGTGTCTCAGCTCGACTTTTGCCACTTTTGCCTGCTGTCTTCCAGCATGATTGTGTAAAAAGGATCGGACTCCTGCCGATGTTCGCGGATAGCGAATCTGCGCATCGGAAAGGAGTCCGACATGCT
>JBEKVL010000033.1:0-16731 GCA_049514055.1 Tepidisphaeraceae bacterium
AGAAGGTAGCCGCCGGCCAGACCGCCGAGAAGGAGGATGAACTTGAACCCCATGACGGCACGGATCGCGGCCGGGTTGTAGATGCCGGCCAGGGCAAGTTGACGGCGGATGGCCGACTGTTTCTCGCGGGTCTTGGGCATGAACGGGCTGGCGGCCGCTTCGCCGATGTGCTGGACCAGCTCGCCGAGTGTGGCTTTCTCCGGCTTTCTGCCGGCCGCCGGCTGCCGGACCCTGAGCCGCTCCCGCACCTTGTTGCCGTCATCACGCCACAGTACCCGGGCAAGCAGCCAGGCAAAAGTCGAGGCCACGCCGGAGAGCGAACCGATAAAGATGATCTGCTCGAACATGGTGCTGACCTCACGCCTTGACATTGACAATCTTGCGGATGACGACCAGACCGGTCATTTGCAGGGCAAACGCGAGTCCGAGGAGCATCCTGCCGGTATCGGTCTTCAGCAGGATCGAGGCGTACGCGGGGTTGAGGAACCAGGAAAGAGTGAAGAGGACGGCGGGGAATGCGAAGAGAATATAGCCCGTGAGGCGGCCTTCGGCGGTGATGGCCTTTACGTGCTGCTGGAGCTTCACACGGGCACGAATCATGGTGGAGATGTTGCGGAGCACCTCGCCGAGGTCGCCGCCGGTCTGGCGCTGGATGAGGATGGCCGTGATGAAGAACGCGAAGTCGGCCGACTCGACGCGCACGGACATGTCGCGAAGGGCCTGTTCGAGCGGCTGGCCGAGGGAATGCTGGTCGTAACAGCGGCGGAACTCGATGCCGATGGGCGCCGGCAGCTCGTCACCCATCATCTGGATGCCGGTGGCTAGGCTGTGACCGGCCTTGAGAATGCGGCAGAGGAAATCGAGCGCGTCGGGAATCTGGCCGGCAATCTGCCGTTGTCTGCGGCCCCGCCGGGCGTTGATGAACATCAGTGGCAGGTAGCCGAGCACCGTCCCGCCGACGAGGCCGGCGAGCAGCGATTCCATGACGGACGCGACCAGAACGAACCCGATGACGGCAAGCAATCCGCAGATGCCGAGCAAGCGGACAAGGCTCGCATCGGGATAGGCCTGGATCAGTTTGCGGTTGAGGTTCTGGCAGAAACTGCTTCGCGCCAGCACGGGGGGAAGGCCCTTGATCTGGAGCACGACCGAGGTCGCATTGCGCCGGCCGAGCAGCGTGTCGACTTCGGAGTGGCCGTCGGAGTTCAGGCGGCGCGAGATCTTTCTGTGGTCGTCGTTGCACCAATCAATCATCAGTTGGGCAGCGCCCCAGGCGAGCATGGCGGCGGCCAGGGAGATCAGGAGGATGAGTTGCCAGGTGTCCATGGTTACGCCTTCATGATCCTCCGCTCGAACAGTTCGGGCGACAGCGTCATGCCGCGGTGCTCGATGCGCGACAGGCACCGGGGCAGGATGCCGTGGCACACGAACTGCCCCTCGGCGTGGCTGTCCGTGCCGACGCCGGTCTGCTCGAAGCTGAATATCTCGTGCATCTGGATGTTCTCGCTCTCCATGCCGCCGATCTCGCTGACGCTGGTCACCTTGCGGCGGCCGCCGGTAAGGCGGCGGACCTGCACGATGAGCTGGATCGCCGAGGCGATCTGCGTGCGAAGCGCTCGCATGGGAATGTCGTAGCCCGCCATGAGGACCATGATTTCAAGACGGGAGAGGGCATCGCGCGGGTTGTTGGCGTGGACGGTGGTCATCGAGCCTTCGTGGCCGGTGTTCATGGCCTGGAGCATATCCAGGGCTTCGCCGCCGCGGGTTTCACCGATCACGATGCGATCCGGACGCATGCGCAGGCAGTTCTTGACGAGGTCACGCTGGTTGATTTCGCCTTTGCCTTCGATGTTGGCGGGGCGGGTTTCCAGACGGACCACGTGCGGCTGCTGGAGCTGGAGCTCCGCGGCGTCCTCGATGGTGATGACGCGCTCGTCGTTGGGAATATAACGGGACAGGCAGTTCAGGAGGGTGGTCTTGCCCGAGCCGGTACCGCCGGAGATGAGCACGTTGCAGCGGGCCCTGACGGCGGCAGCGAGAAACTCGATCACGTCCTGCGGGAACGCGCCGTGGCGGACCAGATCCTCGGCCGCAAGCGGCCTGGAGCCGAAGCGGCGTATGGACATGGCCGGGCCATCGAGGGCGAGCGGCGGGATGATGGCGTTGACGCGCGATCCATCGGGCAGGCGGGCGTCGGCCATTGGAGAGACTTCGTCGATGCGGCGGCCGACCTGGGCGACGATGCGGTCGATGATCTGGCGGAGATGCTGGTTGTCACGGAAAGCGACGTCCGAGAGTTCGATACGGCCGCGGCGTTCGATGTAGACGCGGTCCCAGCGGTTGACGAGAATATCGCTGATGGCCGGGTCTTTAAGAAGCGTTTCGAGGGGACCCAGGCCGAAGGTCTCGTCCATGACCTGGTCCATGAGGGTTTCCTGCTCGGCCGAAGAGAAGAGGTTCCTCTCGCTCTGGCAGATGTCGCGGATGAGGTTGCGGACCTCCTGGCGGACGACATCCTGGGGCATGGTGCGGAGGTTCTGCATGTCCAGCCGCTCGACGAGCTGCTGGTGGATGCGGACCCTGGTTTTCTGGAGGTAGAGCTGCCGCTCGGTGAGCTGGGGGGTTTGGGGGGCAGGCTCGGCGGCGGCAGTGGAGATGGCGATTGACGGCGCCGGCCGGGGGGGCTCGGGCGATGGCGTCACCGGTGGCGGCCCCGACGGCGGTGGAGCCAGGGCGGTGGCGGACGAATTTCGCGAGAACAGTCCCATGGCAACCTCCCCTTTCTCTACGCGGCCTTGCGGGTGAGCGTGTCGGCCAGGTCGAACAGGCTCAGGCTCATGTCCGCCTTGGGCGTTCGCATGACGACGGGCTCGCCGTAGTTGATGGCCGCAATTGCGTTCTTGAAATCGTTGGGGATCATCCAGTTGATCTTCAATCCCAGGGTGCGCTCGACTTCCTCGGGCGCGATGTCCCAGCCCTTTTTCACGTAACGATTGACCACAATCTGCATCTTGGAAGAATCAATCCCGAGGCGTCGCATGGCGTTGACGAACCGCTCGGTGTTCTTGGCACTGGGGACATTGAGCTGCATGACCAGGATGTTCATGTCGGCGGCCTGCAGGACGGTGTTGTAGACCGGGTCGATGTGCATCAGCGAATCGATCACGACATAGTCGTACATCCGCCCGAGCACGCTGAGAAGCCTGGCCATGCCGGGCTGGGTGACGCGCTGGGAATCTTCCGGCAATTCAGGCCGGGCCAGAACCGCCAGTCCGGAGGCCGGGTGCAGCGCCAGCGCGTTGTCGAGAAGCTGGGGATCGAGCTTGTCGGTCGATTCCATGATGTCGGCGATGGTGTAGCGTGGATGGAGGTCGAAGCTGGACGCCACGGCGCCACGGACGAAGTCGAGGTCCAGCAGCACGGTCTTGTGATCGCGGGCCAGCGAGGCGGCCACATTGCAGGCGACAGTGGTCGACCCACATCCGCCCTGCGACGGGATCAGATGGACGATCTTCGCCCGCTTGCCCATGCCGTGCAGGTTGGCGACCCGCTCGATGCCCGCGGAGAATCGTTCCTCGTTGATCGGCAAGGGCACGAATTCCTTGATGCCGACATGCATGGCTTCCATCAGCAGGTGCGGGTCGACCGTCTGCGAAAGCGTGAAGAAGGAAACGCCCTGGAACTGGCGGACAAGCTGCCCGACCCGCTTGAGCATGTCCTGTGGATTCGGATCGAGATTGACAATCACGAGCTGCGGCGCGGCCGGCCGGGCCAGCAGCGAGGGCAGCGAATCGAGGTTGCCCATTTGCGTGGCGACGTTGACGCCGAGATTCGTGAGGAAGTTGGCCATCTCCGTGCGGTTGGCGGAGTCGGCATCAACGATGATACAGTTGAGTTGTGCGATCATGGTTGTACATCTCTCTTACGCTTGACACACTGCGGTACATCTACTACTTCTGCGGGGCCGGCTGGAAGCCGTAGGCTCCGTAGAACCTGGGCGGGCGCTCCTTCACGGTGTCGCCGGTGGGCGGGTTGGCGGGTCCGCCGATGTCCTGGTTGAAGAACAGGTCGTTCTCCGTGGGGTGCCGCCAGAATTCGCCGGGGATGGCCGTGACCTGGGCCGGATTCATGGCCTCGACAAGGTGCGGCGTGACCAGAACGACGAGCTCGGTTTCCTTCCGCTGATACTTGACGGAGCGGAACAGCGCCCCGAGCACGGGAAGATCGCCGAGCAGCGGGGTCACATCCTTGGAAGCGTTGACGGACTGGTTGAGCAGGCCGGCGATGGCGAAGGTCTGGCCCTCGGCCAGCTCGATGGTCGTACTCACCTTACGCTGCGTCAGTCCGGGAATGACGAACCCGCTGAACTGGACGGCGGTGGTGAAATCGAGATCGGATACCTCCGGGGAGACCTTCAGGCGGATCTTGCCGTCGCCGGTGACGATTGGCGTGAAATTGAGCTGGACGCCATACTCGCGGAATTCGACGGTAACGGCCGGAGTGCCGCCGGTCTGCGCCCCGCCCGAAACCGGGATGGGGAACGAGCCGCCGGCGAGGAAGGACGCTTCCTGTCCCGAAACGGTAACGAGCGTGGGTTCGGCGAGAATCCTGAGCAGGTTGTTCTGTCGCAGGGCATCGACAAAGTACTCGAGATAGAAGGAGCCGATCTGGCCCGCGCCGTAGGTGGTCACGGTCGGGCTCACTGTCGGGGGCGTGCGGGTGAAGCCCGCCTGCGGAGGCGTGGCCCCGACCGTGCCGCCAGGAATGATATTGGTGGGATTGAGCTGCCCGATGTTCGAGCCCCCGGAAAAGGCGCCGTCGCCGTAGGCGCCGTTGAAACCCAGTGCCTGCGTGGCCTGGCGCGAGACTTCCGCGAAACGCACCTGGAGCTGCACCTGCCTGCCGCCGGAGACTTCGAGGAGATTGAGGACCTTCGTGCCGTAGGGCGTGGCGACCTGCACGGCCTGTTCCGCTACCGCCGCGCTGGGTGCCTGACCGGTCAGGACGATGCTGCCGTTCGCCGAGGTCACGGAGATCTTCGCGGCCGGGAAGAGCTGTTTGAGTTGTTCCTGAAGCACCCCGATATCGGCGGTGACGACCACGTCGATCATCTGGGACGCATCGTGTTCATCCCAGACGACAAGCTGGGTCGAGCCGGCTTTCTTCGGAGTGAGAAGGATGGTCGTTTCGCCGACCGAGCGGGCCATGGCGATGTCCGGATCGGCCACACTCAGGCGTTTGTAGGGGCTGTTCGTGCGAACCAGCGCGCTCTTTCCCGTGAGAAGACGGAGCTTGCCGGCTTCCAAGCCCTCGCTGACAAGCTGCAGGTCGTTGCGAGGGGCGTCAGCGCCACGGGCTGTGGTGGCCGTGAGCAGCAGGGCGACCGCGGCCAGCACCCCGAGAAGGACATGGCGAAACACGCGGTTACTCATGGCTGCCTCCGATTGCCTTCTGGTCGTCCGTGGTGGACAGAACTGGACCCGCGCCCACGCCCTTCTGCTCGTAATGCACAGTGGTGAGCTCGCCGCCGTTAATCACTTCGACGGTGCGAACCCGGGCCGGCGCGGTGGGCTTCACGCTGGGCGGGGTGATGACGAGGGCGGGCGGATCGGCCGGCCGCGTCGTCGGAAACAATGCCGGCGTCGTATTCGCGGACGTCGCGACCCAGGCAGCGAACCACTCGGGAACGTCGGATGCGCGATCGAGCAGATCCGCCACGCTGACGCCGGTCCTCGAAACCACGGCGGCGGAGTCCGTCGATCCGCGAAGGGTCAGCCGCAGCCGGGCGGCGCTGCTGACGAACTCGAGAACTTCCGCCTGGCGCGGGGTAACGAGCAGTGTCACACTCCGCCCGGGCGCGGTCTCGGCCTTCTCGATCTTCCTGCCCTGGGAGTTCGGCAACTCCAGCCGCTGCCCGACGGCGATGACTTTCACGTTCTGCACAACCGTCTTGGTGACCGGCTGGTTGATTCTGTCGTCGGCGAGCGTGGAAACCACATCCACGTGCGTGCCCGGTGTCACAAGACCTGCCACGCCGGACCATTCGTTGACTTCGACGGTGACCAGCCGCATGCCCGCGGGCACGAGGGCCTGGGCGCCCCCGTTGGTCCCGGCGGGCGCAAGCATGGGCTCGACGATCACCAGCCCGCGAACGAGCGGCACGGTCGCCACTCGGCCGACGACCTGGGAAACAGCGGTGAAGATGGGTTTCGGCGCGTTTTCCGCCGGAGTCTGCCCCATCACGAGGTCCTGTTCGCTGAGCACGGAACCGGGTTCGATGTCCTCACGGGCGATGACGACGTTCACGAGTTTCGTCTGGATACCCGTCGCGGGGTGGGACCGGGTAAACACATCACGTCCAATCTTGGCCGCGACGAGGCCGAACGCCAATGCCAATACAAACGGAATGCTGTTCTTCCACGTCATGGTCGTTCCCTTTCGAGACAGAATCTCTTTCTGTGGTTCGGCGTGGAAGGATATGAGGTTTAGTCCTTTGACGCAGATATTGCTGTTGCGGTGGTACGGGGTTGGCCGCTGAACACGGGTGCCCGGACAGAGATGGATGCTCATCCCGCACGGTTATCGGCCGTTTACCCCTTGGACGGTACCCGGATGATCCGCTTTGGGCATTCCCATCGTGATACCCGTCTGCCCGTCCATGCGACCGTTACCACGCTCCGCCCCACCCGCCCCATCCGCCCCATCCGCCCCACCCACCCCATCCGCCCCATCCGCCCCATCCGCCCGACCCACCCGTCGGGTCAGTAGTTGTCGAATCGGTGCCCGTTACGCTCCCTGCCTCGTAGCGCATGCTGGCGGTGCCTTTGACGATCTTACTGGCGGAAATGAGTTGCAGCGGCCGCAGGCCGGCCCCAACGGTTCCCCAACTACACTGCACGGTAACAGTGACGGTTTGTGTTCCCGTTGCAGTGCTCACGTCCGCCGGAGGAGTGACGATGGTGAAGCCGCAGTTCTGCAGGCCGGCCGCGGTGAGCGACCCGGTTACCGCCGTGGTAACGTCGGCGTTGGTTGCTCCGGCCACGATTGCCGCGCGCGCGCCTTCGCGCGCGGCCCCCTGAAAGTTGTTCTTGATGTAGAAATAGTATCCGAACTCGATCGTGCCGAAGGCCAGGCTCAGGAGTACCGGCAATACCAGCGCCGCCTCGATCACCGTGTTGCCCCGAGCGGATCTCCGTCTTGTCTTCATGGGCCGACCCTCCAGCGCAACAGCATCACCGCAACGGCGATAAGAATCGGCACGGCATACGGCAGAGGTTTTTCGATAGTCCGGCTGCTGCTCAGGGCATATGCGGTGTTTCCCGCGCCCACGAGCCGAACATGACGCAGATTCAATGCCACCAGCGCCGTGCGCTCCAGCAACTGCGGCAGGCGGCCCTGCATGGTGCATTGCAGCAGGACCAAGAGCATCCCGGCGACGGCCGCCACGAGATATACCAGCAACACGCCTTTCGGGCCGAGCCATGTCCCCGTCGCGGCGAGCAACTTCACGTCGCCACCGCCGCGAACTCCCCACACAAACATCGGCAATGACAGCCCACCCCCCGCGAGCAGGCCCAGCAACGACGCCAGCGGCGCCACTGTGGCGGCGGCCGTGCATGACTGGGTCAGCCCCGCGAGCATCAGCGGCAGCGTCAGCCAGTTGGGGATGCGTCGCAGGCGCAGGTCCGCTGCCGCGGCGACGACGAGCATCGCCAGGAGCGGTACGAACGGGATGATCCGTTGCCAGTGCATATCAAGATGATGACGTGAAGCGGCCCGGGCTCGGCAGTGGCGAGCCCGGGCGCTCCTTTGCCATGGGTTGTGCCATCGCGCGGAACGCTCAAAGCGAGCTGCTGAGCGTGGTCCACCGGGCTACAACCTTGGTTCCCACGGTGGTGATCACCGCGATGGCCGCCACGACGATGAGGCCGGCAATCAGCGCATATTCCAGCACTTCGCCGCCGCAATCGTCCTGGACCAACTTCGCCGCCAGGTTCTTCAAAGCCTTCATGACCGACTCTCCCTTCTGGACAGAAACGGATTCACTCGCACGCCGCCTCAGCGGGCCGACACGAGGGCAGGCGCAATCATCGCCACGGTACGATCCACATGGGTCGTCGCGGGAAGGCAGGTTCTGCACATTGCTACCGGCTCCGAGCCGGCCCTCCGGTCCTCCATGGCCCCGGATACCGCCGCGTAAGACCTGCCATCTGCCGCACAACTCATCGGAGTCGCGCGGCAGCGTGTTTAGCAACTTGTTGAGAGATTCCCCCGGAAAATGTAAATCGTCAATCGCTGTGTGAATGGCCGCGAATTATCGGAAGCGTCATCAGCGGAGATGCCCGGAGCCACGCCGGCAACGGCCCATAATCCCTGAAATAGCGCGACTGGCGAACGGGCCGTCACCCGGGAGCGCGCCCGAAGGCCGGAACTACGGGAAACCAGGGAGCCGCGAAGTCATTTCCACGCGGTCCATCACTTGACCCGCGGAATGTCGCCGCCCAGCGGCGGTAGTATGCCCGCTTTCACTCGTTCGATCTCTTCCTTCACCCAGCCGATACTGCCCGCGTTGCGCTCCATCCACAGCGGAACGGGCGTCTTGAGGCCCTGCCTGGCCAGCTCGGCGAACTCGACGACGACATCCTCACGGCTGAAGCTGGAAAGATCGTGCAGCTTGCCCATGTGAATGCAGTCAGTTGGACACGGCTCGGTACACAGGGCGCAGAACAGGCATTTGGAGTAATCGATCGCGTAGCGGAGCAGTTCTCCGCCGGTGGCCTTCCCGGTCTTCTTGTCGATCTTGCGCGGGGCCGTCTTGTCGATGTAGATGCAGTCCACGGGACATGCCTTGGCGCACTGGTCGCAGGCGATGCACTTGTCCGCTTCGAATTCGTGAATTCCCCGGGAGCGCGGCGCGAAGCTAAGCCGCTGCTCGGGGTATTGCACCGTCACCGTCTTCTGAAAGAAGTATTTGAACGTGATCTTCAGTCCAACGGTTATGGATGTCAGGGTATCAAAGATGTCTTGAAAATACTCGCGCACGGTCATTGCCAGATCCTCTCGGGTCGAAAGCACGCCAGTCCGGGCGGATTATTGCCGTAACGACGTTCGGAGTCCATGGCCGGCATTCCGATCCTTCCGGAAAGTAGTTGCCCGCGGGCCGTCCGCGTTATACCATCAGCGAGGAAACGTGGTTGACAGACACTCCAGACCGGAAGGCGGCGAGAACATGAGCGGCAGCACTCGAAGAGAATTTCTGGTGCGGACGGCGACAGCGGCGGCCCTGGCTGCGGCGGCGGTGCCCGGCATGGCCCAGGTAACGCCCGCCCCGGCGACCAAACGCAAACTGAAGAAGGGCGTCGTGGTCGGCATGATCGAAGTCAAGGGAACCTGGACCGACAAGTTCAAGGCGCTCAAGGCGGCCGGCTTCGACGGCGTGCAAATGGACAGCCCCCTTCCGGCCGAGGCGGCGCTGAAGGACGTCCTGGCCGCCCGCGACGCGGCCGGCATCGAAATCGAAGGCGCCATCGACGCCACCCACTGGTCAGTTCCGCTGTCCGATGCCGATCCGAAGAAGCGGGAGCGCGCCCTGGCCGACCTCAAGACCGCCCTGCGAGAATGCAAGGAAATGGGCGGCGGCAGCGTGCTGCTCGTTCCCGGCGTGGTCAACCGGAGCACCGCCTACGACGACGTCTGGAAGCGGTCGCAGGAAGTCATCCGCCAGGCCATTCCGACGGCCGAGGAAACCAAAGTCAAGATCGCCATAGAGAACGTCTGGAACCAGTTCATCATGAGCCCGATGGAGGCCGTGCGCTATCTGGAGGAAATCAACCACCCGCTCGTCGGCTGGCACTTCGACATCGGCAACGTCGTGACCTACGGCTGGCCGGAGCAGTGGATCCGGATTCTCGGCAAGCGGCTCTTCCGCGTTCACCTCAAGGACTACAGCCGCAAAAAGCGGGACGACCTGGGCCTGTGGAAGGGTTTTGACGTGGAACTGGGCGAGGGGGATGTGGACTGGGCAGCGGCGATGAAGGCATTTGACGACATCGGCTACGACGGCTGGTGTACGGCCGAGGTCGCAGGCGGCGATGAGAAGCGACTGAAGTTCCTGGCGCAGCGTATCGACAGCCTGTTCGCGAAGTAGGGCCTGCGTCAGTTCGTTGTACCGCCTTCAGACGGTTATTTGGAGGTACTCCGAGCAAGGCATCGGCCAGCATGGCCAAGCAGCGCGATTCCCGTACAATCCCGCCCGTAGATGACTGAACCGCAAACTTTCTGCGAGACTTCTTCCCCCGCGTGGCGTCTGCAATGGCTCACGCCTGTGCGTTGCCGCTGGCTGCTGGCCGCAATCCTGGCGGCCGGGTTTCTGCTGCACCTCCGCTATCTAACGCACAACTGCCCCGTCGATCTGTCCGAGGATGAGGCGTACTACTGGGACTGGTCGCGGCAACTGGATCTCAGCTACTACAGCAAAGGGCCGCTGGTGGCACTGGCGATTCGCGCCAGTTCCGAGGTGTTCGGCGACACCATGCTCGGGGTCAGGTTTCCGTCGCTGGTGCTGGCCGTCGGCGTGTCGCTCGCAACCTACTGGACAACCAGACGGCTGTTCGACAGCGACCGCATCGCTCTGGGCGCGGTCCTCCTGAACCATGCCGTGC
Source organism: Tepidisphaeraceae bacterium (assembly GCA_049514055.1). Classification (GTDB taxonomy): domain Bacteria; phylum Planctomycetota; class Phycisphaerae; order Tepidisphaerales; family Tepidisphaeraceae; genus JANYKD01. The sequence continues at coordinate 10,662 of JBEKVL010000033.1, forward strand.
CGATGTTCATCGCGGGCAGCGTGCTGATGACCATCGATCCGCTGGCCTATTTCTTCTGGGCACTGGCGAGCCTATTCCTTGTGGAAGCCGTGTTCCACGAAAAGCGCTGGGCCTGGCCGGCGATCGGGCTGGCGCTGGGGGCCGGGTTCCTCGCCAAGTTCGTCGTCTTCCTCTGGCTCGTGGGCGTCGTGGTGTTTCTACTGATCGATCGGCCATCGCGCCGCTGGCTGAAAACGCCGTGGCCATGGGGGATGCTCGTCATCGCCCTGGCAATGACCTCGCCGATCGTCATCTGGAACGCTCGGCACGGCTGGACCAACGCCCTCCATGTGGCCCGCGACACGGGCGCGGATTCCGGCGGGAAGTTCGAGTTCAAGAACCTGCTGGAGTTTGTCGGCGGACAACTGGGCGCCATGGGGCCGGCACTCTGGGTGATCTTCGTCGGGGCGGTGATCGCGACGTTGCGACGGCGTGGCCAATCTTCCGTGAATCTCCCATCGACCGCGAGCCGTCATCCTGAGCGTACCCGCGAAGGATCTGGCCGTGAAGTCCAAAGCCAGATGTTTCGCGAGTACGCTCAGCATGACAATGGTCGCGATACGAGCAATTCACAACTTCGCGCTATTTCTTGTCACACCCCCTTACCAGTAGTCGAACGCCGCCGCGAGCAAATGCTGCTGATATGCCTCTCCCTCCCTTTCTTTGCCATCGTGGCACTCGGCGTACTGCGGGCCAAGGTGCAGGTGAACTGGCCGGTCTATGCCTACTTCGCCTGGATCATCCTCGCGGCCTGGTTCCTCTCGACCCGCCTGCGGACCAGGGCAACATGGCGGCCATGGCGGGTCTGGTTCTGGGCGACAGTTGCGCTGGCCATCGTGTTCTCGCCGATCTCCCACAACACCGAGCCTCTCTACCGGGCGGTCACTCGCCTGACGCATAAGGCGCCGCGCAAGTGGGATCCATCCTACCGCCTTCGCGGGTGGGCCGAACTCGGGCAGGTGGTCACCAAGCGGCTGCACACACTGCGCCCGGGCGCGTTCATCCTGGGTGAGAAGTACCAGTTCACGGCCGAACTGGCGTTTTACGTCGAGGGCCACCCAAAGACCTATTGTGTCGGATCGTGGCTTGAGCATCCGACCCGGCGGGCGCGGGCGAGCCAGTATGACATCTGGACGGATCGGCGGCTGGACCGGCCGGACTTGCTCGGCAGGGACGCGATCTTCATGGGCGATGATCCGGATGACCCGCAGCAGCCGGCATACGATCTGATGGCCGCTTTCGAGACGTTCGAGCGACTGCCGCCAGTGGAGATATACCGGGCCGGAGCCAGGGTGCGTGTGTTTGACCTCTGGGTTGGCCGGGGATTCAAGGGCATGAAATGGCCGGGCAAACTGGAGAATCACTGACGGCCATGAACGCACCCGGCACGAAATTTCGCCTCTGGCCGGCGGCCGTCGGGTTCGCGCTGCTGTTTGTCGTGGCGCTCGTCGCGGATCGCCCGGTGGCGCAGTGGGTACACGACTCGGGCTTCGGGACCGCCGTGAAAGGCATGTGGTGGGCACAGGTCATCAAGGAACCAGGCGATTTCTGGCCGGCGTGCGTATTGGCCATCCTGCTCGTGCTGTCGCGTGTGCTGGACTGGCGCCAAGGAATGTTCATCGTCGTTGCGGGTGTGATGGGACTGGTCAATGATCTCATAAAATGGATCGTTGGACGACACCGGCCGTTCACGTTTCGTCTGCACGACATCGATCGGGCAATTCCGTGGAACATCATCCCGTTTCGCCTGGGGACACCGCTGGCGAAGCTGACATCGAACCTCGCCTTTCCATCCGGGCATGCCGCCACCAGCTTCGCAACCGCCACGGCACTGGCAATCCTGCTGCCGCGCTGGCGGTGGGTGTTCTATGGCCTTGCCACACTGACGGCCATCGAGCGCGTGGCCGAAAACGCACATTGGGCTAGCGATGTGGTCGGCGGTGCGGTGCTGTCCTGCTTCGGCGTACACCTGTTGTGGAGGCTGGCTCAACGGCTGGCGATCCGGCCGGTAAGCACGGGAGAGACCGCATGACGGAAACACCCTATCTGTCGCTCGTGGTTCCCGCCTACAACGAGCAGGAGAACATCCCCACCCTGCTTGAGCGATCCGCGGCTGCGCTGGCGCTCGTCCGCCGGCCGTTCGAAATCGTCATTGTGGACGACGGATCAACGGATACCACGCCCCGGTTGCTTGAGGAAGCCCTGCACCGGCACGCATGGCTCAGGGTGCTGCGACTGCAACGCAACAGCGGGCAGTCGGCGGCATTCGATGCCGGATTCAAGGCGGCCAGGGGTGAACTCATCGCCACGATCGACGCCGATCTCCAGAACGACCCGGAGGAAATCCCGCGCCTGCTGCCGATGCTCGAAGGCTACGACATGATCACCGGCTGGCGGAAGGACCGGCACGACACGAAGTTCCGCCGCTGGCAGACGAGAATCGCCAACCGCATCCGTAACTGGATCAGCCAGGAGAACATCGAGGATTCCGCCAGTAGCCTCAAGATCTATCGCCGGCACTGTCTGGCCGGGCTGCAGTTGTACAACGGCATGCACCGATTTTTCCCCACGCTGGTGAAGATGCGCGGATACAAGGTGCTGGAGGTGCCGGTGAAGCACTCGCCGCGTTTCGCGGGAACGGCCAAGTACGGATTTCGCAACCGCGCCTGGCGGGCGTTCGTGGATCTGCTGGCCGTACGGTGGATGAAGAAGCGGTATCTGCGTTACGAAGCACAGGAAATCAACTTGCCCGCGCCGACTCCGGCACCTCAGGCGGACCAGTGACAGGGCAATTGTCTTCGATTAGATTTCAGGACCATATGAACATTAACGGACACGACATTGGAGTGTGTAGCTGGTCACTGCGTCCGAAGAACATGGCGGACCTGGTGGATCAAGTCCGCCGACTGGGTCTGGAGCACATGCAGTTGTCCCTACTGGAACTCGTGCAGGCCGACGAGGCCGGGCGTGCCGCGGAACTGGCGGTACTCAAGGACTCAGGCATCAAGTTGACGGCGGGGATGATGCACTTTGCCGACGAAGACTACACCACGATTGCGATCATCCGGAATACGGGCGGATTTCTGCCGAACGAATTCTGGCCGGCGCGAAAGGAACTCATGCTCGCGGCCGGGCGGCTTGCGGCCCAACTGGGATTCGAGTCGCTGACCGCGCATGCGGGGTTCATTCCGCCGTCGAGCCACGAGACCTACGCGCTTCTCGTGGACCGCATGCGTGAACTCGCCGCCGCGTATGCGACACTGGGCGTAGGTCTGACCTTGGAGACCGGCCAGGAATCAGCCGACGAACTGCTGCGGTTTCTGATCGACCTGGACGTCAAGAACGTCTTTGTGAACTTCGACCCCGCCAACATGATTCTCTACGGCTCGGGAGATCCGATCGACGCGGTGCAGATGCTCGGCCGCCACATCCGGCACGTTCATGTGAAGGATGCGGTGCTGTCGTCACAGCCGGGAATGAAATGGGGTGACGAGGTGCCCTTTGGCGTTGGTCAGGTCGGCCCGTGGCAGTTTCTGCAGGCGCTGGCCGGCGTCGGCTATGCCGGCCCGCTGTGCGTCGAGCGCGAGGCCGGCCAGGACCGTTTCGGCGACGTTCAGTATGCAATCCAGTCGCTGAAGCACGCGGGGACACAGTAGGCGTCCGTAGTACGCTCAGGATGACGGTTTGTGGTCACGAGGACATTCCCGGAGGAATGGGCACACGCCAACCGCGATCGCCGGTCGCAACTCCCCGCGGCGATGGCCGATCGCGGCTACTGTACGTGCAGCGCCAGAATCCGCGCCCACACCTTTCCGGCGCAATGCAGTTGCACCACTGGCACGGTTCTCTAAAATGTCGCGCTGGGCACGGATGGTGTGAACATGGACGTTCATCCACATGGTCGAGACAACCCAACCCACGAGGTGAATATGCGTGTGCAATCGCGCGCCAGCGGTTCCGGCAGTCGGATTCCTTGCAGGCGGGGATGCCGGCTGCGCCAGGCAGGCAGTGTGGTCTGTGAAACAATGGAGCGACGCGTTCTGCTGGCCAGCATTTCCTGGATCAGTGACGCCGGCGGCTTCTGGGATGACCCGGCGAACTGGAGCGGCGGCGTTGTCCCCGGCCCCGGAGACGATGTAGTCATCAGCCGGGCGGCCAATCCTGCCGTGACCATCCGCACCGGCGTGTCGGTTGACAGCCTCGATAGCGAGAACGGCCTGTCGCTTACGGCCGGTGCGCTGACGGTCGCGACCGATTCCGTCATCGCGGGCATCTTCACGTTTTCCGGCGGCACTCTCAACGCCAGCGGCCCGCTGACGATCTCGGGCACGGCGACATGGACTGGCGGGGATATCGGCAATGGCACTATCACCAACACCGGCACAGTCACGCTGTCCGGCGGCGGCGACAAAGTCATTGACAACGGCGCCACCCTCAGCAACACCGGTGCGATCGTCCAGCAGGGCGGGCGGCTCGTGCTCTCCAACGGCACGGTTCAGAACCAGACGACCGGTGTGTATGATTTCCAGACCGACAACACCATCGTTTCCAACGGCGGAACCAACAGTTTCAACACCGTTGGCCTGCTGAGGAAGTCCGTGGGCGGCGGCGACTCCAGCATCCAGGTCCCATTCAACAACAGCGGTCCCGGGGCCATCGAAGTGGACACGGGCAGCATCACCCTGGCCGGCGGCGGGACTCTCTCGGGCGGTACGTTCACGGTCGCCAACGGCGCGACACTCGACCTGACCGGAGGGAACACCACGCATATTAACGGCACCTTCACGGGCAACGGCGTGGGCACCTCCCAACTGGCCGGCGGCGCGCTCAGGCTCGACGGCGGCAGCGCCACGTTCAACTTCCCGGCCGGTTTCTTCAACTGGTTCGGTGGCTCCATTATGGCCGGCACGCTGACCAATGCCGGCACGATGACGCTGACCGGCCTTCTCGACAAAGGCCTCAGCGACACCGCGACCATCAGCAACACCGGCACGGTCATCCAGGCCGGCGGCCGACTGGTGCTCTCCAACGGCACTGTGCAGAACGCGGCCAACGCGATCTACGACTTCCAGTCCGACGGCGCTGTCATCACCAATGGTGGGGCCAACGCCTTCACCAACGTGGGAACGCTCCAGAAATCGGCCGGCACGGGAACGACAGCGCTCGGCGCGCCGTTCTACAACGACGCAACGGGCATCATCAACGTGCAGACTGGCGCGATCACGCTCAACGCGGGCGGATCGAGCGCGGGTGGCACATTCAATGTGGCCACCGGTGCCGTGCTGTACCTCACCGGGGGAAGCACTCAGAACTTCACTGGAACCTACATGGGCTCGGGCGGCGGCATCGTGCAACTGGCCAGTGGCAGACTCGACATTTCCGGCGGCGTCACCTTCGATTTTCCAACCGGCTACTTCAACTGGAGCGGCGGGTTCTTTGGCAGCGGCACGCTCAACAACACCGGCTTCATCACCCTGGCTGGTGGGAACGACAGAACTCTTGATGACGGCGCGGTACTCAACAACACCGGCACGGTCATCGAGGCAGGCGGCCGGCTGGTGCTCTCCAACGGTACTGTGCGGAACGCGGCCAGCGCGATCTACGACTTCCAGTCCGACGGCGCTGTCATCACCAATGGTGGGACCAACGCCTTCACCAACGTGGGAACGCTCCAGAAATCGGCCGGAACGGGAACGACGGCCCTCAGCGCGCCGTTCTACAACGACGCGGCCGGCATCATCAACGTGCAGACCGGTGCGATCACGCTCGACGCGGGCGGATCGAGCGCGGGCGGCACATTCAATGTGGCCACCGGCGCCGTGCTGGACCTCACCGGGGGAAGCACTCAGAACTTCACCGGAACCTACACGGGCTCGGGCGGCGGCACCGTGCAACTGGCCAGCGGACGACTGAATATCTCCGGTGGCGCCACCTTCAACTTCGCAACCGGATATTTCAACTGGAGCGGCGGGTTCTTTGGCAGCGGCACGCTCAACAACACCGGTTTCATCACTCTGGCTGGTGATGGCGA